>NZ_JAFUQR010000004.1 GCF_017472245.1 Chlamydia sp. | reverse complement strand
TGTATGCTCCGCCTCGATTTCTAATTGAAAATTTTTTTAAAGAGGAATCTTGTGACGCTTCCAGAAATTTTTCATATCCCTAAATCTAAAAATCGTTCTGAAATTTCGTCATTCAGCTCGAACTCTTCTTACATTGAAGCGAGTCAATTTTTTTCTTATGAAAATGAAAATACTAAGAATCATACAACCGAAGATGTCATTAGGATAGGGAAGCAACTTCAAAATCAGTTTTACAACATGACGGAGAGCAAGAATTTCTCGTTTTCAGCTTCTGCCTCTTATCACTCAGGGAATTGGAAAACTTCTTTCCTTTTTAACTTAGCTCAAGTGATTTCTCAAATTTTTCCTACTGCCGTTGTCCCCGCGAAAATTATAAAAAATACTACTGTTTTACCTTCATTTAAAAAGACGCCTAGTCCTTCAGATATTAAAGATGTAATAGAAGGATTAGATCATCAAATAAAAAAAGACTCTATTTCTTCTGATAATAAAGATTATCAAATTCCCAATATGAAATCTTTAATTAGAAAAAAACGAGTTGTAGAACAAAAAAATGCTAAATATGAGAAAACGTCTTCTCCAAATAGTCTCGAAAATAAGAAAAGTACTTCAGATTCCTATATTCATAATAAAAAGATTGTTGAATCAGAAACCCTAGAAGAAATTAAAGAGTCTCTTTCAACAACAAACTCTTTAAAATCTACAAAAATTACTGATGCAATCAAGGGTAGTCTCTCAAAAGAAGCTATTGCAAGATCTAGACGTAAGCGCTCTCCTGTAGAAAATAAGGAAACCGTTCAAAATACTCCCTATGATCTTACACCAGAAACAATTATTGAGAAGCTAAAACTATCTCCAGAACAAATACGGCGCTGTCAAACATCTTTAAATAATTTAAAAAAGGCAATCCGTCGTTACACAAGTTTGAGCATAGAATTAGGAGAAAGAAACTCTAGAATAGGACAGGATCTGCTAGTTAAACAATCAATTTTTCTTAACAACATACGAGTAAAATCTCTTACAGAAGAAACTTCTGAGTTTAAGCAGGTAATGACCACGATTAAAACAGAATTTAATTCGCATCGTGTGAACATAGATAAGCATTTCCATGGGATTTGGATTGCAGGAGCTCCTCCTGAAGGGACGGACGTATATATTAAAACATTTCTTCAAGCTTATAATGATTTCGACTTTTATTTTTGGGTAGACAATCAAGCATATGCCGCAGCTAAATTTTCCTCTTTATTGAAAAAAATCGCTTTTGATGCTGCTGTCAGAGAGTTGCGAAGTATAACTTCACAAGAAGTGAAAGATTTCGTCACAAAATATGATGAACTCAAAGTCAAATATGAACTTGCTAGGGAACGTGAAGAAAAAAGAGGGTATCAAAATGATCTGAGAGCTCTTTTTGAGCAATATCAAAAAATTAGCAAGGAAATTCGAGCAAATTTTGATGCTATGTTTCTTAAAAACATGGTCACTTCCCAAGATGGTTTTTTTAACTACTGCATCTTAAAAGGTCTTGGCACTACGAATGATAAAACACGCATAGAATATCTTAAAAATGAATTAAAGCTCCCTGACGAAGACATAAAGCAATATACAAAGCTCATAGAAACCAATAAGAAAAAAATCCAAGACATTGTTGATAAGGTTAACACAGATCTAGGTACAAAAAAAGTCTTCATCAAAGACATTCGAGATCTTAAGTCGATGAAAGATAGGATTAATACCTACAACTATGAGATGGAGATGCTTTTACGTTGGAATTATCCTGCGGCATCAGACCAAATCAGAATGTATATGCTTAAGGAGTACGGGGGAATTTACACAGACTTAGATATGATGCCTCAGTATTCACCTGAAGTCTTAAATATGATCCATGAGGTCGGGGGAAACCGGTTTTTTGAAGAATTACCTATCAGAAGAGCTATCTCCGATGGAGTCCTGAAATTGGCGAATGGAGAAAAGAGTATTACTATAGATCAGATAGAACAGGATATCGATATATCGAAGCTGTTAAGAGACGACAGAAGGAAAATTCCTGAGCTTTTAAAGAAAATTGAAGAAAAATTAACTGCAGAGAAAGCATCTTCTGATGGGAAAAATTTTTCCTTATTTCAAAGGATGGCCCCGGATTCTGTTCGAGATTTTATGCCAATTTTACAACGGTATCATAAGTGGTCTACAGGCTGGAATGTACGTGGATTGAACGGCTTAATGATGGCGCATAAAGATAGTGCCACTGTAGATGCCGTTATTGAAGGACAGCGTAGAGCTTATCATGAATTAAAAGGATTACGAGAAAGTGTTCTCAGCGGAGAGTTTTTTAAAAAAATTGATGATCTTAAAGATCTCGATCATAAAGCAGTTATAGGAGGGCATCTTGTCGAAAATTACCTCGGGGGAAGTCTATTTTCTAATTTTAGGCAAGATACGATTATTGCTGGAGCCTTGAGTACCTTAGGAATTTCTGGCCCCGATTTAATTATGAAAGAGATGAAAGCATATTTTCGTAATTTGGGGCCGATTGGAGAAGATTACCTTGATGGGAAAAAGTTGGGGAAAAAAGCTTTTTTGGGGGCTTATAACAAAATTACCGTAGAAGGAGAGCAAACGTTTGATTGGCTAAATCCTGTTACCATTGGGGCGAATGATGTGACTCCTGCGGACGAGAGTACTTGGTGTGGGGTTAAACAAAGATGCGTAGCAGAATTATTATTTTCAGATGATTCAAAATTATCTAAGGAAGCTCCAAAAGGAGTAACTCGTACTAAGGTAAACAAAACAGATTTTACTAAATTATGGAAAGCGGAATCTAAAAAGTACTTGCCTAAAGATTTGCTCGATAAATTTAATACTTTAATCGAGGATCCCAATTTTGACATTTTGAAATTTGCGGATCTCGATAGGGAACTGTATGTTGTTTTTAATCAGCTAGGCAACGACTTTGCTGCTAGGTCTTCCGTATATTCTTTACAAGTTCAATTAGCAGATCTGATTCGTGCGACAACATTTCCAGTGTCTAACCAAGTTAATTTATTCTTGAATTTACATCATAACTTCAATCTGGATCTGGAAAAATCCATAAAGCTTTATCTCCAAAGCCACTCTCAAACACAAATTGTTATTTGGCATAGCGCAATCAATGATCGGGTCATGTTTTTAAGGGATATGTTATCGATAGTAGAAAGGATGCGTTTGGTCAAAGAAAGTATCTCTTCGTTAGAAGAAACTTCATTAAACGAAGAAGAACAAACACTACTCAAAGAATGGGCAGAACTTCAATCTAAGGATAGTTTAGGTGCTTTAAATTCTAGTGAGCAAGAAAAATTATTAGCAATCACGTCTTCGATTTATGAAAAAAAGAATTTAAGTGAACGAGTTATAAAAATCGAAGAAAAGATTACAGCAGGTTATTTTTACCTAAGATTAGAAGAAACCTTATCTCAATGGGCCTCATTGTCTCCAAAAGACCTAAAGAAAAAGGTAATGGAGTTTATGAAAGAGATGGATTCGGATCGTCATCCTGATGAGCGACGAAGCCATTTATTTGATCAGCTTTATGAAGAAGGATTTAAGAAAAGAATAGAAGACCCTATTAAGAAAATCCAAGAATTTATTAAAAAGATACCAGAGAATGAAAGGATCTTCATTCTCAATATGGATAACTATCTTAAAGAGACAGATCTGTTTCTAAAATTAGCTACAGAAGGGTATGCTTTTTCAGATCTCGCTGAAATTTCCCGTTATCTTCTTGCAGAATATGGGATTTCAGGAATTTTTTCAGAGGGTAGCGTTTTCCCTTCTCCTTCCAATACCTTAGTAGAATTCATCAAAACTGCCTTAGGAGATGACTATGAAACTATGCACGATGTTCTTCCTAAGGTTTATTCTTGGCTAGCAGAAAAGAAAGATAGCTCTTCAGCTCAAGAACTATTTGATGCTATTCCTGAAAAATTAAAAGAAAAATTGAAAGGATATCATGCTGCAGATTTGCTTACTCCACCAATAGATACACATGTTTCTGGTTGGGGAATGCGCTTTGGAATGGAAAATGGGCGAGAAACTGAAAGTACAATGACAAGTGTGGGCCCAGGGTTTTTTAATGGTGCTTCATACTCTATGTCCCGCTACTTATCGACTTTATATGAAATTCATAGACGCATCCATTTAGGGATACTAACGAAAGATTTTGTAAAATATTTATTAGAAACGAAAGGAGCGTCTTGTTTTTTGCTTGATGCAAATATAGATAAACTCGTTCAAGCGTCTTCTGAAAAAAAATATTTATCCTTAACAGAAGTACATAATACTCTTTCAGATCAGTTGCACTTAGCAGAAGCATCTTCTAAACTGATGACAGTCGTTTTACCAGGAATAGGTAAGATTATTGAACGAGAAGGAGACTTTAGCCGTCCTCTTGTTACTACAATGACAGATTCTGTCGCGATTCATTCTTATGACTATAATGGTGTGGGGCTCAATAAAGACTTGTTTTCTGTTCCCCATGAAGTCCCTACAACACAATCTGTTGTTGAGCAAGCAAAATACACTTTATTATCTTGGCCAGAATTTTATCAGCAGTTTTCTTCTCTTTGGCTTGATTTAGCCACGCATTACGGAGCAGAGTCTTTAATAACGCATCCTCAGTCGTTTTTTTACGAAACAGAAGGACGTTGTATGGGGCTATCTATGCTGTATATGTCCGCAGAAACTATAGAAAGTTATAAAATTCTACAAAGGAATATCGAAACGATCTCTTCCTTATATCAAATAAAGGAAAGAGAGCATCTCCCTTTAACAAAATCAGATCAAGATCTACTCGATCGGTCACTTTCTTTAATCAATTGGCTGCAATATCAAGGGAATAGAAATTTGTTAGAACGAGGGATTCTTACTGAAAAACCTTGGAATATTGAATTCCTCCAACATATTTTTGAAAAAGAAAAAATAAAAAGTGTACTCATTACCACTCCCACTCATACTCTGACATTGAATTTCATGGATTCCTTTTTTAGAGTAACGGATCCAAACTTTGGCCATGTTGATTTTCCTTCCATTCTTATGGCGCTCTATTTTATCGAAGAGATGGTCCAAACTTCTTCCAAAATCAAAGCTCGTTATGGGCTTTCAGATAAAAAATCAATAAGAGAACAGCTTAAAGTCTATTTTGCAGCCTCTACAGAAGCTAAGCATTCGTGGTTTTCTTCCACAGATGCAGGTCTTCTTTCGCATCACTACTCGATTACTTTAGAAAAAATGGAGACTAGGGGATCTACAGTCATAGAAAGAATAAGGACTTCTTGGAAAACGTTATATAAAATCGGAGGTTCCATCAATCATAAGAGAATAGACGAAAATACCTCTGAAAAAGATCTTGATCAAATGAAATTAAATGGAGATGTCTTAGATGATTATATTTCTAAACATGCTTTAGATGCAGAAACTGTATCTTTGCTTCTAATTTTATTAGAAACACGAGGAATAGAAGAGGGAACAAAGCATGTAAGCCGATCTTTGATTATAGAGACTCCTGATGATTCAGCATCTATGCTGCAGTTAATTAAGACTAAAACATCTCAAGCAAAAAGTATTTTAACAAATTTTTTCTTTGATCTTTCTAAAAAATTAAAAAATCATAATTTAGATGATTCTAATACATCAGTTTCAAAAGTATCTATCGATGACAAAGATAATATCGTCTTAGAGCTAAAGAAAGACAAGACTCCCACAAAATTAATGATACAGGGAGGGGCTTTAGTGGCTTCTTTTAGGCAGTTTGGATTTATGTTAAATGAACTAGGATCCACAGGAGTTATGGACTTAGAACTAGGGATGAGCGTAGTGTCTATAGTCCAATATCTTCGTTTGCTGCAAGAAGGGCAAGGATCATCTCCCTTAGCTGTAGCAAATTTCTTGCTTGATGTCAAAGAAACTGCAGAGATGACTTTAGGGGCAATCATCCAAGTATGTACCAAAAAATTTATCACAGAGCATGGTATTGACGGATTTCGTTTGGAAACTTTGTTAGCAGAACAATTAAAGAAAGTTGCTGTGAAAACAGGGGGGAATGTTGGTAAAGTTTTATCTAAAACAGCAATGATCTTAGAGCTTCCAATTCTTGAAACAGCCTTGGGAGTATGGAATCTTTATGATAGTGTTGAAACTCTTATAAATTCTGATAATCATCCAGATCGTATGGCGGCTCGCTTGGATGTGGCTTTTAACACCATTACTTTAGGAGTCACGATTGGTTCGGTTGTTGCGCCTTCTTTAATGTTAGCTGCAGGCCCTTTAGCTGCTATTGGTATGGGAGCGAGTGCTATTGCTCGCAATGTTGCTTTAAAGGAAGATCGTCATGAGAAATGGCTAGAGTATAAAAAGTTTCTTACCGAGGGAGGAGCACATATTGTATATGCTTTTCCGGAAAGGCACCTTTTAGACTTTTCTGGAAATTATGTGTTAGGAAATTTCCATCTAGATCTTAGGCAGAATCCTCCAATTCTCAGTGGGGATCGCTCCTATAATGCTAACTGGAGAATTGGAAATAAGGCAGGATGGACGGATTGGGAGGTCAGAGATAAGATCGGTTATGCATATAGGATCAGTCCTACATATGCCCTGGCTCAAGGACACGCCAACAGCTTTTGGCCAAGTAATATTCCTGACATTCCTAAAGGAGATTACAGAACAGTTATTTTAGGGTATGGAATTACCTACGAAGCCGTAACTGAAGTCATTTATTTATCAAATAGCATTGTTTGGAGAGAAGCAGTTATGGAAGCTACTTCTCGATACTATAAAGCTCCTCTAACAGCCAAAAAGAAATTAAGTACTGTCATCGGAGGAAACAATCCTTTAACAGTGATTCCTGTAAGACTTATAGAAAAAGATTTAAAAGAAAATTTAGATCATGCTGCGTCTTATAAAGACTATAAGATTAATATTGTTGGCGGAAAAGGGGGAGTCACAGTTCAAATAGGTGGAGCAGGTTTTTATAATTTGACTGGAGATCCTAGTGTTGATAATACAATTTCATTCAAAGCAATTCCTGAGCCATTTGGAGTGCGTTTTAATTTGACAACTTTAGAACAAGAGGTTCCATTAATTCGACCTAATGGAACGGAAGAACGCATTCTTAAAATACGCCAAATGGGATTTAATACAATTGTAGGATCAAGAGGGGGTAAAGATACTCTGATAGGGAATTTCAGCACGAAGTTCTATGTTAGCCCTGGGGGAGGAAATATTGTTTCTGGCCAAGGTGAGGTAGAGTATTATGTTCCCCCACTGAATGCTTTTTTGAATATTACTCTATCGAACAATTCTACGAAGCATCTTCTCATTACAGAAATGGATGCATCTCAATTAAAACCAATTCCAAATAGCTTAAGTTTAGCTAGTAATACCCTGCTATTGGAAAAACAGGTTTCAGGAATTGAAGTATCTAATGAAGATATGAGCAAAGATTTTTCTAAATGGAAAGATCTCTATGAAGTTCGTTTAGGAGATGGCCTGGTTGCTGTTGCTACAGAACAAGCTGATAATGATACAAGAAATTCTCAAATAACTTTGGGGATTAGAAAGTGTGATCAACCTCAATGGCAAAAAAAACATCCAGAAAGCACTGGCTTCCCAGAATGGATTATTAAGTGGCTAGAGAAAAGGTCTTGGTCCTTAACTTCTGAAGTTAAATTTAGTTTAGAGAGGGGATTCGCTTTCTTTTTTAAGAAAGAGATGAAAATCATTTATTACACGGATCCTTTCTCAACGTTGGAAGTAACCCAAACTATGGATATCAAAGCCTTTGTACAAGGATCTCAAGGTTGTTCTTATGTTTTATCTACTATACATTATAGTACAGAAATCACTCCTCAGATGGAGCTTATTTTAGCAGATGACGATCTAAATCATCCTCAACTTATTGATACTAGCTCCATTGTGCCGACTATGCTTTTAGCTAAAAGATCGGGACCAACTCAAATAGATCTGGAAATTTCTTCATCAAACCATCGCTTGTCTGTCAGAGCTATTTGGAATAAAAATCTGCCCAGAAAAACAATGATAAAAATAAATGAAAAAACATTTATTCGATTAGGGCAAATAGATACAGAACTTTCAAAATCTAAGTTTCCTTACTCATGGAACGTATTGTATTATGAAAAAACTATAGTCCCAGAACGAACTGAAAATGTACGCAGTCTTAATAACACCGTTATTTTAATGCTACCTGAGAAGAAAAGAAATAACGAACATGTATTCGTTATAGAAAATAGCGAAGATGTGGATATTAAAATGGTGGGGAAAATCCAGTCAGGGCACGTTACGGGAGCTTATAAGAAAGACTTAAAATCAAAAATCATTTTTACAAAAAATCTTGTTGAATTTGGAATCACAACGCCAGCTCATCAATCTCAATATCTCATTTTTACAGACAATGATAAAAATACTGATATAGGAACGAATATTTTATTCTTCAGTCGATTAGATCCCAAAATTCTTTACGCCAAGCAAAAACAAATAGCTCAATTCTCTTATAGAGAATGGAAACTTTATGATGAAATTTATGTATTTTCGACGTCTCTGTATTTAGAAGATTTTATTCGTTATTCTATAGAGGATGAAACTGAGGAACTGTCCAGACAGCTCATGTATGCACAAGGACTGTTAAAAGTTCAGAATCGAGATCTACTTCTCAAGGTATTTTATGTTCGTCAAACCGCAGGTATTGGTAGCATCTTAATCACATTTAAAAACTTTTTTGTGGAAAATATGAGTGAAATTTCACAACAAACTTGGGAATACGAGGCGAAACCCCTAATTGTTCCAAAATTTCATTCTTTGATTAACCCTGCATATAGGGACCACCTTGATGTCAAGTTAGGAAAAGAGACATTAAATCTTGCTGTTTTATTCCATGAATATAGTAAAGGTGATCATATCCTAGAAATGACTCTTAATGAGGATCATAAATTACAAATCCCCATGAAATTTTTTGGTATGAATCTAGGTATATTAACATATACTATAGATCCCTTGTCTAATGGTCCAAAACCTCAAGAAAAACTATCTTTATTAGATGATTCTATAATAAATTATCGATTGCCTTTTCCAACAACACCTGTTGCTTCTTATTACTTAGATCCTGTTACAGGGGATTTATACGTAACTAGAATGTTGTTTAGAATTCCTCAAACACAAGCGTTTGTGATTAAATTTAAAGGTTTTAAACAAAATCCGTTAGCTTTTGCTCAAACAGTACTTTCTTCTCCACACGTGTCTAGAATAGTTCAATCTACAGGAACTATTTTGCAGTTCTCAGGCCCTGCTCTGCTTCATTTAGAGATAGATTTCCCTAAAATACAGGGTCCATTCATGCTTAATGAGAGATTGATATCTAGATCTCGATCAGTATTTGCAAATAATGATCAGGTAATGCGTTATGATCCTCTGTCTGTAGAGCAGTTTTACTCAAAAATAGATTTATTATTAGCAGATCTTAAAGCACGAGCTAAAAAAGCTAATGTAGATGATTTTGGACTAATGGCTCAGATATATGATAGCTATTTAATGGAAATAGCTATGCATTTAGGAGACGCCAATCCTAAATGGTATATCCCAGCGAATATGCTAAAAGGTGCTATCACATATTATAGGGCTGAAGTTTCTTCATGGGTACGTAATCAATTGAAAGTAGGAATGATAGTTAAAATTCCTGCAAAAGCCATCACAGTATCTTTAACAACAACTCAAAATGATGTGTTCGCAAGTAGGCTTACAAAAGGATTTAATATCTTTTATAGCTTGATTGGTCTCGATTCTCATTTAAAACCACGGGACAAGCCCGGAGATATGTCGCTTGATCTTGAAAAAGATGTAGCGCTAACTGTTCAAAAAATTGATGAAGTCGACTATTCGAAGAGAAGAATTTATATAGTGCTCGAAATGACAAAAGAAGAAGAAAAACAACTCAAGGCAGATAAAGACGTGATTACTATTGCTACTCACTAAAATTGATGGGGGAGTCAATTTATTTTTATTGATCTTTCATTAGCACTTAGGACAGAGAGGATTTTCCTGACATTACTCAAAAGTTAGGAAAACGCTTCCTCAATATGCCTTTGTTAAAAATTTTTCTAACAATTTTTAGACAGAGATTTCTTATTCTTGTGCTATCCTCAGAGACAGCCACTGTTTCTAAAGGGAAAACGATGCTAGTTCCTAATCCAATTATTGCAGCAAAAGAGAATTCATCTCACTTGCTGCAGCCTTTGGTAACTTCTGATAATATTTATTTTGAGGAATCGTTTCAAAATATTTCTTTATACGATAATCAGAGTTTTGCCAATCACACAACGGAAGATGTCATTAGGATAGGAGAGCGATTACAACGTCAGTTTCACGATATGGCGGAGGAAAATCGAGCTCCTTTTACGACTTCGCCAGCTCATCATACAGGAAATTGGAAGACAGCATTTATTTATAATTTAGCGCAAGTCATAGCACATATTTCCCTTCCATAGTACAGCCTATCCATGTTAAACCGGTTATTCCTTCTTCTGAAAAAGTAAATACGACAGGACCTCAAAAGGAAAACCTCTCTGTAAAAGTCAATCATACGAACTCTTCAAAAACTTCTCTGAGAAAAAGAAAAAATCTGTTTACTATACGTAATTTAGATATTCTAGATTACTCCACAATAAAATCACTAAAATCTTCTATCAAAGAGACCGAAGAGATTTTCAAAAGTAATGATAGGGTTCGAGTCAATACTATAAAGACAGTGTTGTCTAGAAAAAAACGTGCAAATTCAGAACCCAAGCAAGAACAAGCTGAAAAAAAAGAGAGTCTCCAAACTCCCACATACGATCTTACTGTAAAAAACATTGAGGAGAAGCTAAAATTTAAATCTGAGCAAAAAGCTCTCGTTATAGGGGAGTTAGAAAAATTAAAAAAAGCGATTAGTAAATACAACACCCTTGAAGAAAAGAATTCTAAAGAAGGGCAAAAAGCCTTAATCCGTCAAGCGGTTCTTTTGGATGGTATTCAAAAAAAACTCTATCCTAAAGAAAAGCCTGAAGCAAATAAAAAAACAAAGACTGAACCTGTAAAAGCTCCTGAAGTTCCTAAGACGCAAACTGAAGAAAAAACTAAAACTTCGGTAGAAGAGGTACTTATTACCGTAAAGACTGAGTTTAAATCCCATCATGTTCAGATAGAAAAGATTCTTCATGGTGTTTGGATTGCTGGATCACCTCCAGATGGGACCGAAGACTATATCAAAATCTTTTTACAAACTTATAAGGATTTTCAATTCTTCTTCTGGATAGATAAAAATACTTATGCTGCGGCGAAATTCTCTGGGATTATGAAAAACATCGCTTTTTCAGCCGCTGTAGAAGACCTTAGACACTCTACAGATCAAAGTGTTCAAGCTTTCATTAAAGATTATGACGAACTCAAAAAGAAATATGAGGAAAAATATACAAAATCGAACTCTGAGGTAGAAAGAAGTCAGTACCTTGAAGATCTTAAAAAGCTTTTGGATAAACATAATAGGATAAGTGAAGAGATTCGCTCACGTTTTGATCTTCTGTTCTTGAAGAACATGATTATCGTACAAGATAACTTCTTCAACTACTGTCAGTTAAAGGGCGTGGGTAATATTGATGATAATGCAAGAGTAGAATACTTAGAGAAAGAGATCAAACTTCCAGAAGAAGAAATCAAGCAATACAAAGAGCTCATCAAAATTAATGAAGAAAAAATCAAAAAAATTGTCCAAACAGTAAACAATGACCTTGGTAAGGAACGAATCAAAATTAAAGACATTTCTGAGCTAAAGTCAATGAAAGAAACTCAAAACGTATACAATTATGAGCTAGAGGTTTTATTACGCTGGAACTACGCTGCAGCTACTGATCAGGCACGTATGTATATGCTGAAAGAATTTGGGGGAATCTACACTGATTTAGATATGATGCCCTCATATTCTCAAGAGATTTTAGAGCTTATAAAAAAACATAGTTCAGGAACAGAGTCCACGAACAAACAGCCATTTACAAATAATCGTCTATTTGAAGACATGTCTTGCCGAAGAGCTATATCAGATGCAGTATTAAAGTTAGCTACAGGCAAAGCAACCGAAGTTACTTTAAAGCAAATTGAGAAGGATATAGACCTATCTCGATTAAGTGAAACTGATAAACCCAAACTTGAAGCTTTATTTAGGGATTTAGAAAAATTTGTCAAAGAGAATCCTGTAGATGAACCTAAATTAATTAAAGGAAGTAGCAAGTCTGAAAAAACTAAAGAAGATGAAAAATCTAAAAGTGCTGAAAGAGAAAAATTAGAAGAAGACGCAACAGTTAAAAAGAAAGGCTTTTTCCAGCCTATGTCCGAGATAATCATTCGGGATACGATGCCAATATTAAGAAGATATCATCACTATAATGAGCTCGGATGGTTCATTCGAGGACTTAATGGCTTGATGATGGCGCACAAAGGAAGTACTGCTGTAGATGCGGTTATTCGAGGACAGCAAGAGGCTTATCAAGAGTTAGCTGCGCTTAGGCAAGAAGTTCTTTCTGGAGCTTTTTTTAATTCTTTAGAAGATCTCATTCACCGTAAACACCAGTCATTAATCGGAGGGCAATTAGTTTCTAACTTCCTAGCAAAAAGCCTATTTTTTGACTTTCGCCAAGACTCTATTATGCCTGAAGCTGTTAGTACCCTAGGGATTACTGGCCCTGACCTTATTGCTGAAGTTCTCGTTGAGGAATATCGAAAGTGGGGACCCATAGGAAAAGACTTTCTTACCTCTCGGGGTAATAAACTCGGAGACGATGCCTTTCTAGGATCTTATAAAAAAATTTTTCTTGACCCATCAGATAAAAGTAAATTCACTCTAGATTGGCTATCTCCATTATCTGTTGGAAGTAACGACGTTACACCCGCAGATGAGAGTACTTGGTGCGGAAGTAAAAAGAGATGCGTTGCAGAGCTACTATTTTCAGATAATACCAAATTCAACTCCTACAAGCCGAAAGCTATTACACGTACCCGTATAGATATAGATAAGTTTACATTTTTATGGGCAGAGGAAAGTAAGAAAAAACTTCCTCCAGGGTTACTTGAACGCTTTAATACCTTCATTGAAGAGCAAACTGTAGACATATTAAAGCTAGCAGAGATAGATCGACAGATCTACACTGTGATATCTGCAATACAAGATAAAGATCCTGCAGCTAAAACCTCTTTGTTCTCTTTGCAGCTGCAACTTGCTAACTTAATCCGATCGGCGCAATTTCCTGTAGAAAATCGAGTGCATTTTTTCCCTCAAATACAGAGTCTGCAAAAACAGTCGTATGCAGATTATAAAAAGTCTATAGATCTTTATTTGAAAACGTCTACAACTACAGATGTTGTTTTATGGCACAGTGATCAACAAAACTGGATGTTACTTTTTAAGCAACTTCTTACACTAGCAGAACGACGTGTTGCTATAGATAACCTTCTCAATCCTTCGCTTAAGAAAGACGAAAAAGATAAAAAGAAAGAGAAAGCAAAGAAAAAAGAAGAAAAATCTGAATCAGAGTCTGGATTTGAAGGCTCAGATAGTGAAGGGAGTGAAACACGTAAAGATTTCTCTAAAAATAAAGAGCTTTTAAAAAAATATGAGGAGCTTAAAGCTCGTGATACATTTTCTCTTCTTACAGAAGTAGAATTGTCTGAATTTTTAGAAATAACAACCAAGATCGCTGAACAACGCGATTTGTTCGCTAAAATAGACCAGATCGAAGCAAGTATCTCCTCGGGACATACATACCGTGCTTTAGAGGAAAAGGTAACCAAGTGGTTTTCTCTTCCTGAAAACGAACGTCGTAAGCATCTCCTGGATCTTCTAAAACAACTAGAAAAAGAAGTCACTAAGAAAAGCCCAAAGTCAGAAAAAGCTGAACATACGCGGTGGTTAGAGTCTTTATATGATCAAGCTAAAGAAAAATGGATAGATGAGCCTAAAAAAAACATTCAGGATCTTCTAAAAAAGTTCGAAGGGAATCCTCGTGTGATCCTAAGAAACGCTGATGAACTTCTTTCAAAAAATGAGCTTTTTCAGAGCATGATTCGTACTGGATATCCCTTTGCAGATGTTATGGACATCGTACGTTTCATGGTTGCAGATGAGGGGATTTCTGGAATCTTTTCTAAAGAGCCCATTCTTCCTCCTCCTTCAAATTTCCTCGTCAGCATATTGAAAGAACTTTATGGAGAGAACTCTATAGATCTTCATGATGCACTCCCAGCAGTCTACGATTGGATTCTTGCCAATGAAGAAAATACTAAGGAAGAAGCGTCTCGTCTCCTTCCAGAAGGGTTAAAAGAGAAAATAACAGATAAGCTCCCCCATCATCTTCTAGTTCCTCCTATAGACTCTTCTGTCTCTCCCTTGGGTGTACACTACTCTGTAGAAAGAGGTATAGAGTCTGAAAACGTTATGGTTTCCATAGGAGGGGGGTTCTTTAATGCTGTAACTTACTCCATGGCACGATATATGGAGGCTTTATTTGAGCTTCAACAAAAGATTCTTAACAAAGAACTAAAGACTACAAAGGATATCAAAGATATTTTAGAAAAAAAAGGCGCTGGTCCCATTTATAATGAAGAAAGAGCGAAGTTATTACTAGAATATTCCAAACTTGGGTACTACCTCTCTTTACAAGAGATAAATACAGCTGCTGCAAGTCTGTATAATTTAGGACAGGCTTCTGCATATCTGATCACTCAAGCTCTACCTGGTTCGGGACGTATGATCCTTAGGGACAATAGCTTTGGACTTCCTCTAGCGACCTCGATGACAGACCCTATAGGATTACGTATTTATGACTATTCTGGAATCGGCGGAAGAAAAGACGTTTTCTCCTCTCCTCCTGATGTCCCGACACTTCATAAGATTATCGATAGAGTCAAATATACTTTAATGGACTGGCCAGAATTCTTTGAGAAGTATTCAGGAACATGGGGAGATTTAGCTTCTCGCCTGGGAGGCAATTTTTTAGAAATCCATCCTCAGAAGTTTCTCTATGAAATAGAAGGACGCTGTATGGGGCTTTCTTATTTATTTTTATCAGCAGAAGATAAAGCGACCTACAGAACTTTACAAGAAAATCTATCTTTAGTTTCGTCATTATTTCAAACAAAAGAACGCGATAAGCTTCCCTTATCACAGCAGGATAATAAATTTCTAAAACGTGCTTTAGATCTTATACACTGGTTACAACATCGTGGTAATCGTGAATTACAAACAGGAGGTATTTTCTCCTCACTCGAATGGGACATTAGCTCTTTAACAAAATTATTTGAAAAACCTTCAATATCAAGTGTCCTTGTTACTACTCCTACACATGTAGTTACTCTGCACTTATTCGATGATATTGCTAGAGTCACAGATCCCAATTTTGGTCATGTTGATTTCCTAAACGTAGCTTCTGCGCTCTATTTTATTGAGTATATGGTACAAGCTTCTTCAGAAATAAGTGCTCGCTACGGAATTTCTGATCAACTCCCTATTTCACAACAACTCAGAGTTTATGTTGCAGATACTCCAGAAGCTCGTAATACCTGGATGGTTATACCCACAGATGCAGGTCTTTTATCAAATCATCAAATGCCTACATTAGAACGGATGATTGTTCGAGGAGAGGTTACTTTCTCTGGACTACGAACAACATGGTTTAAACTATTTGAAATGGGATTAACCTTAGAGGGAAAACGTATTGATGATAAAACAAAAGAAAGCGATCTCGATAAATCTCTTATAAACGGTGATATTTTAACTGATTATCTTTCAAAAAATTTACTTGATGAATCTACAGCAGCATTAGCTAAGACACTTGTATCAACTTTAGGGTTTGTCGAAGGAACAAAAATAATCAGTTCAAATATGATTACGGAAATCCCTAACGATATAACTTCTTTATTCCAAGCATCTCGACAAAGACTCAATCACTTTAAACAATTAGTTCAATCCTTCTTCTCAGAACTTACACAAAAAATTAGAAATACGGGTCTGAAAGACTCTGACAATGTCTCAATAAAATCTGTAACTTTAGAAGAGAATGGCGAAGCTGTAATTTCTTTAGAAAAAATAGAGGACAAAAAAATAAGTAAAAAAACATTCGTTACTATCTCCTTAAAAATTAAAGAAATAAGCGAAGCTTTCCGTACTTTTGGAATCAGTTTAAATGAGCTTGCAAGTACTGGAGTTATGGATATAGAGCTCGGATTATCTGTACTATCGTTAATTCAATATGCCCGTTTAGTAGACGCTGGCAAAGGGGAAAGTGCTCAGGCCATTTTTAGTGCTTTGCTTGATGTCAAAGAACTTGCAGAGATGACTCTGGGAACAGTAATTCAAGTATTACAAAATAAATTTATAACATCTTCAGGAATTGATGGATTTCGAACAGAGGCAGTTTTAGCACGACAATTACAAAAAGTAGGAACTCGAGTAGGAGGGACAGTTGGTAAAGCTTTTAGCGTCGCATCTCGTGTTTTAGAGCTTCCTGTTCTTGAAACAATAGCTGGAGTTTGGGGATTAGTTACTAGCGTAGAAGAGCTCATACATGCAGATACTCACAGCGATCGCGTTGCAGCTAAAGTACAAGTATCTTTTGATGTAATTACTTTAGGATTAACAATATCTTCTGTTGTTGCTCCTCTTGTTATGCTTGCCGCAGGTCCTATAGCTGCTATAGGGATGGGAGCCACCTCTATCGCCAGAAACGTAGCTTATAAGGAAGAACGACACTATGCTTGGCTAGAATATAAAAAGTTTCTAGAAACAGCAGCTAAACACGTCTTGTTTGCATATCCAGATAAGCATTTATTAGATTTTTCTGGGAATCAGGTGTTGGGAGAATTATTCTTAGACCTGAGATCAAATCCCCCTGTATTAACAGGAAAATCTTCTTATAACTATGACTCTTTAATTGGAAGCGTCCCGAATTGGTCAGATAAACAAGTAAGGAATCGATTAGGTTATGCTTTTAGTATCACTCCAGAGTGGGCACTAGCACAAGGACATGCAAATAGCCAATGGCCTAGGCAAATTCCTAAAATTCCCAAAGGAATTTACGAAACAGTCTATTTAGGGTACGGAATTAAATACAAAGTCCATACAGAGATCGTCTATCTTTCTAACAAAATTACATGGCGAGATGCCATTTTAGATTCAAATTCTCGATATTATAGACCTCCTCTTACTGAAGAAGGGAAGTCTTCTACAATCATAGGGGGAGATTCTCCTCTTAATGTTATTATGTTGCGTCTACTAAATGAAGATTCTCCCCCCAGAATCAATCAAGCGATGAAATACGCAGATTATAAAGTCAATATTGTTGGTGGCAAAGGTGGTGTTACAATTCAAATAGGTGGAGCTGGAATCTACAACTTAACTGGAAATCCTCATATCAAAAATACTATCTCCTTTAGAGCAATTTCTGAGCCTTTTGGCGTCTTCTTTAACCTATCCAATCATAATGAACAACTCGTACCTCTAACACGTGCTAATGGGACAAAGATTGAGTCTTTAAAAATCAAACAGAAAGGGTTTAATATTATTGCAGGATCGGCAGGGGGATACGATATTTTAGTTGGAGAACATGATACTCACTTCTACATAAGCCCCGGGGGAGGGAAAATTTATTCAGGAGCAGGAAAGAACTGGTATCACATTCCAAGGCTTAAAGGAAGACTAGATATCATCCTTTCGAAGAATTCTACAGAACACATGCTTTTACTGGAGACGTTTTCATATAACTGGCTTCCTGTGTATCAAAATATCTCCTTACTTCCGAGAAACATTATAGAAAATAGTACTACGGGTATCTTTGTTTCAAACATAGATAACAATACTTCCTTCGAACACTGGGAGAACAAATTTATCGTAAAATTTGCTGATGGTATTACTCTACAAGCACAAAAACGGATTTATGAGGATGCTACAGAAACCAACTTCACAATAAATGCTACCTATGTCACGACTTTAGAGATCAATACAATAGATCAGCTTACATGGCAAAAAAGCTATCCTGAAGAACCTAGTTACATAGAAACTATCTTGGAATGGTTAAAAAAAATGGGGTGGTGGTTTGTCCCTGAAGTGACGATTTTGCAAAAAGAAGGAACAACAAGTTTCTACTCAAAATACAAAACTTTAATCTACTATCCTAATCCTTTTACTGAATTAGATTTACACCCTCAATTTGGTTATCATACTCGTATAGATGGTTCTGTAGGGGACACTTATATTTTTTCAGAATCTCCAAAAGCAAATATCTCTACAGTTCAGCTTACTTTAGCAGAGGATGCAAACTCTCCACAAACTGTGGATTTCAGCTTGATGGTTCCGACATCGATACGTGGAAGAATGACTAATCATACAGAAAATGGTACCAGTATCGATCTTGAGATCTCATCTCCAAGATATAAACTCCCTTTACAGGTAAATTGGCAACATCATTTCCCTGGGAAAACAAAGTTTGATGTCGTATCGAATCATAATCCTAGGCTAAAAGAATGGTACGCAATGATGAATAAGAATGCTTCTATTTGGCATAACTTATTTATGAACAGCACGTTAATTCCTGAAAGACTTGTGGGAGTGCATAGCTTAAATAATACCGTAAGCTTGATGATTAGCTCGTTACGAAGAAACAACGAGCATATCCTAGGAGTAGAAAATCGGGGAGCAGTCAACCTTAAAGTCATGGGACAAATGTACGCAGGGAAGATTAAAGGGGCTATGGAAAATCGCCATTGGTATACCTTCTCTCGCTTACTATCGAAATTTGACATTACTATTCCGGCACGTTCCATAAAACACTTGGCTTTTAAAGGAGAAGAAGAAACTAATGATACAATACTATTTCGTAGCTATCTTGAACCCGCTATTTTAGAAGTAAGAAATTCTACTCCTGTAGATTACCATAAATGGTCGTTCTATGATCAAATTCATATTTACGGAGCCACCCTAAATCTTGAAAGCTTCCAAATTTACAATATTACAGAGGCTGAACCAAGCTTGAATCGCTTGCTAATGTTTGTACAAAAACAAGTCGGTATTCGAGGTAGAGACTTTTACATGAAGTTCTTCCATATCCGCACAGGCTTGGGAATTGGTGCCGTAAATCTCGTTTTTAAAGATTTTTTTGTCGATGACATGAGCTCTATTACAGAACGAACTATAGAGGGGGAGGTCAAGCCAATCCTTATGGAAAATCCTATCTCTCTAATTAACTCAGCATATAAAGAGCATCTAAAACATACTCTAGGGGATACACAAATAGATCTGATCCAATATCTTAAGGAGTTTGGCACAACAGCACATACTTTGCAGCTAAACTATAACAGGGAAACCCATGAATTGATTCTACCAATGCAATATAAGATGAAACAACTCGTTGTGCTCACTTATGTTGTGAACCCCAAAGAATCTATAACTAAAGAAAACACTTGGTTATTTTTAGATAAGGCGATGAAGGAATATCGCCTACCTATGGAAACAATCTCAAAAACCTATTACTACTTAGATCCTGTAAACGGAGATTTATATATCTCTAAGGTAATTTCTAAGATTAAGTTAGATCAAGCATTTGTACTCATCCTTCCAGGATTTAAAACACGATGGCAAGAGTATCAAAATATTTTCATCTCAAACACAAGAAAAGAGTCTCTAGCGCTGTCTTCAGGATCAGGACTTATGTTTGTAGGACCGGAGTTACGCCATATTGAATTTGATAAAAAAAGAATAGTAGGAGGTAAATTGTTACCAGAGAGGGTATCCTCACGATCTGGAATCGTCTTTCCAACTACAGACCAAGTTATGATATACAATCCTGCACTCGTACATAAATTCTATACGTATACAGATTATATGCTCTGGATCCTTAAAGATCGTGCAAGTGACTCTAAACGAGCAAAAGCTTATGACACCTATATGTTAGAGGCCTGCATGTCTATAAAAGGAAACATACCAGAGTGGAAGATTCCTCCAAGCTTTATGCAATTTGCTTCTGCATACTATCACGCATGGGTAAGCCAGTGGATCAAGTATCGCATACGACGTGGTACACTCATTAGCCTACCAGCGAAAAGTATTCAGGTATCCTTAATCACTACACAAACCGAATATTTTGTAAGTAAACAAAGAGGAAGAGGAGGTTTCCATATTTTTTATAGCATTTACGGCTTGAATAACAAGCTTGTCGATCATAAATCTCCAGGAGATATGGTTTTCGAAATATCTGAGGATGTCATCTTTACAGTTAAAAAAGTTGATGAATCCGACTACAAAGAGAGAAAAATCTACGTAGTCCTAGATCTAGCAACTGAAGAAGAACGTAAATTACGGGCAAATAAAGAAGTAATTATCATCCCAGGCGGGGAGAATGCTAGGAAACGGTGATAAGATTGGATAAAAATAGAGTGACAAAATTATCTAATTTTTTGTAATATTACATCAGTACAATATAGGTTTTTTATGTCAGAACAAGAGGCGCCTGGATGGCAGGCTTTTTTGAAATTATGTTCTAAAATGAAAACAGAACAAGCTTTACACAACTTTTTCTCCCTATTTCTTACTTTTAGCGAGCGCGACGATCTTACTTCACGTTGCCAGATCATTCAAGCTTTATTAGAAGGGCAGTTAACACAGAGAGAAATCGCGGAGAAATATCAAGTGAGTATAGCACAGATTACACGGGGATCTAACGCACTTAAGAATTTAGATTCTCAATTTAAGAAATTTTTACGAGAGACTATTTAGTTAGTTTCTTTTTTCATGGGATAACTCACTAGATCTGATCTCTTAACGAATGTTGTAATTTTTATAGAACGTTATGGGAGTTATCTTAATAAAAACCACTTTTGCTTTAACTGCAGATATATTCCAAAGTTTTTTAGCATTTTTTGCTGAAGGATCCTTTCTTTTATCTAAGTTTTTCTATTGGCGATAGACTTAGTCTTTAAATCTCACCATTACAAGCAGATAACAGATTGCTTCTTAGGCAAGCTAAGTATCTGTAGATGCTTTTAATTTATATAATTTACGGAGAAAACAAATGCACAATCATCCACACCCTTTTGGCGGAGCTTTTCTTCCAGAAGAATTATTAGCGCCTATACAAGATTTGCAGACAGGATGGGACACTCTAAAAACTCAGCAAAAATTTTTGTCTGAACTAGATGCTATTTTAAAAAATTATGCTGGAAGACCAACTCCTTTGACAGAAGTCAAAAATTTTGCTTGTGCTATTGATGGGCCACGAGTGTTTCTTAAACGAGAAGATCTTCTGCACACTGGAGCGCATAAAATTAATAATGCACTGGGGCAATGTTTGCTTGCTAAATATCTTGGGAAAAATCGTGTCGTTGCAGAAACGGGGGCAGGACAGCATGGTGTAGCTACAGCTACAGCGTGTGCTTATCTCGGTCTAAATTGTGTAGTGTACATGGGAGCAAAAGATGTAGAACGGCAAAAACCTAACGTAGAAAGAATGCGTTTTTTAGGCGCAGAAGTTGTTACTGTAACACAAGGATCTTCAGGATTGAAAGATGCTGTTAATCAAGCTTTACAAGATTGGGCATTCACTTATTCTTCTACGCACTATTGTTTAGGATCTGCTTTAGGGCCTTTGCCATATCCAGAGATTGTTCGCTCTTTTCAATCTGTTATAAGTTTTGAATTAAAAGAGCAGATCCATGCCGCGACAGGACGTGATCCTGATATACTTATTGCCTGCATTGGAGGAGGCTCGAATGCTATTGGATTTTTTCATCATTTTATTCCTAATCCACATGTTCGGTTGATTGGGGTAGAAGGGGGAGGACTTGGTATCGCTTCAGGTAAACATGCGGCTCGTTTTGCCACAGGTCGTCCTGGAGTTCTTCATGGTTTTTACTCGTATCTTCTTCAAGATCACGAAGGGCAAATCTTGCCAACGCATTCTATTTCCGCAGGGTTAGATTATCCTTCAGTTGGACCAGACCATGCAGAAATGCATGAATCTGGAAGGGCCTTTTATACTCTAGCCACCGATGAAGAAGCTCTACAGGCATTCTTTTTACTTACACGTAATGAAGGCATCATTCCTGCACTCGAATCTTCACATGCTCTTGCACATTTAGTTTCGATTGCTCCGTCCTTGCCTAAAGAACATATCGTGGTTGTTAACTTGTCTGGCCGGGGAGATAAGGATCTTCCTCAAATAATCCAAAGGAACAAAGGTATCATGTCATGACCAACAAATTAACTAAATCTTTTCAACAAACTCAGCCATTGATTAGCTATCTAACAGCTGGTGATGGTGGAATAGACTACACAATCCAAACTGCCAAAACCTTGATTCAAGGGGGTGTGGACATTTTGGAAATAGGGGTTCCTTTTTCCGATCCTGTGGCGGATAATCCTATCGTTCAAGCTTCACATGAAAGAGCATTGGCAGAAAAAATGGAGCCAAATACTTTTCTAGAAGGAATCAAAAGGATTCGTGATTTGAGCAAAGAGGTTTCTTTGATATTGCATAGTTACTACAACCCAATTTTGCAAAAAGGAGTTGAATATTTAAAAGAATTAAAAGAAGTAGGCCTAGATGGAATATATATTGTTGATTTCCCTGTTCCATTAGGGCAACAAAAGAGCGTGTCTTTTTTCGAAAAATTGTTAGAGAATGAGTTGGCTCCTATTCTAACAGCGACAGCAAGAACGACTCAAGAACGCCTTCTTTTAATTAAAAAATATACAAAAGGCTTTCTTTATTATGAACCTCAACGAGAACCTTCAGAGATGACTCTTCAATGTAAAAATCTTTCCGAACAATTCGAAAACATGAGGGATTTTCTAGGAATTCCTGTTGTAGAAAAGATGGAAATTTTTAATAAAAAAGAGGCTGCTGCGGTATTAAATTATTCAAATGGTTTCTTGATAAAAACTGCTCTAGTTCAGCATATGGCCAACAAACCTTCTTTAGAAGAAATGGTTCAATTCATAAAGGCTATGGATCCAAGACCTAGGCATTGATGAATTTTTTAATACCTGAAGCAAGGCCTCTTATTGAGGCCTTGTGATCTATCGTGGACTATCTTTATTCAACATAATAAATATTATCAGACCTTTTGTTTTCGCTGAGAAGCGGGTCTTGTAGCTGCTATTCCTCTTTTACACATAATCTAGAACAACATGCAAACTTATAGAAAGCAAAAGCAAGGAGTTTTATAAACTTGTCTTCCGTAAATTGAAATGTTTTAAATAAAAAATGGCCGTTCCTCCAAATTATAATACTTTTTTTGACGATGCAAGAGTTCGCTATAATCCACAGACAGGAAGAAACCCCTCTTCTCTTGGACAACGACTATCACGCTCTTGTTACCGAGAAATGATGATACGCCAGACTATGGAAGTTTTTCTCATGACGTTTCTGATACACCACCACCATCTTATGATGAGGTATGCGTTAACAATGCCAATCCTCCATCTTATGATGAAGCGTGTTCTCATCACTCAGACTCCTCGAACAGATCAAATTGCCCTACTAGATATCGTCCTGTGCTTCCACCTATTCAAGAGGAAGAAGAGGGAAGAGAAGATCCTCTATTTGACCCCAGGAACACGTTGTCAAAAATACAGACAGTTACTCAAAAGACTATTTTCCCTAAGCAGTAAGCCGTTTCTCGTACTTCGCTGTGTATTTGCAATTTTTATAAAAAATCGTTTTGGCAAAAACGGAAAATGGCCAGTTAAAATATTATTCGATAGTATTTCATATGGATAAGAGATCCCTCTCCTCTTCTATTTAATTAGGGAAAGATCTTGATAATTTGTTGTTTGTTCTAATGATCTATAAGTGTTAGCGTTAGATTTATCGAAAAGAAATCCTCGTGTGAGTCAGACCATTTTTGCATTAGGGTTCAACTTTTTTCTTTTAGTATTTGAAAAACAACTTTGGTTTTTTGCTGAAATTTTTTGTACAATTCTCAAGCTGAGTAATCGATTTTTACAAAAGACCTAATCTATACTACTATTTAATTGGTTGCTGAAACTCTATGTCTCAAAAGAAGTTGTTGGCCATTGCTTTTATCATTCTTGCTTTTGGATTAACATCTTGTTGTCGCAAACAGGAAGAATCCAAGGATATTTTACGTGTTGCAATTAGCCATGATCCAATGTCTTTAGATCCTCGTCAAGTTTTTTTAAGTAAGGATGTTTCTATTGCAAAAGCTCTTTATGAAGGATTGTTCAGAGAAAATGGTAATGTTCCCGATTTAGCCTTAGCAGAAAATTACCAGTTGTCTCAAGATGGTTGTACTTATACTTTCTTTCTAAAAAAAACTTTTTGGAATAATGGAGATCCTGTAACAGCTTATGATTTTGAAGAATCTATTAAACAAATTTATTCTCAAGAAATTGATTGCGTCACATTACGCTCTCTCGCACTAATTAAAAATTCGCACGCTGTTTTAACTAGAAAATTACCCGTAAAAGAATTAGGAGTGCATGCTTTAAACGAACACACTCTTGAAATTACGTTAGAGAGGCCTTGTTCTCATTTTGTAGAAGTGTTAACACATCCAATCTTTTACCCTGTGCATGCTTCTTTAAGAGAATATTACAAAAATAAACGTCTTATACGTTCTTTCCCCATAATCTCTAATGGTCCTTTTATGATAAGCCATTATGAGCCTCAACACTTCCTATTACTTAATAAGAATCCTCTTTATTATGACCAAAAGAATGTTTCACTAAGCACAATACGTTTGCAGATAATTTCTGATATTCATACTGCAACACAAATGTTTCAAAAAAAACTTATCGATCTAATTGGATTACCTTGGACTTCTTCTTTCCCCTTAGAAGAGCAGCAAGTTCTTGATCCAGAAAACTTATGCAATTATCCAGTATTGAACTGCAGCGTTTTGTTCTGTAATATGAATAACAAACCCTTCAACAATCCTTTGTTAAGAGCTGCTTTCTCTTTAGCAATCAATCGAGAAACATTATTAAAAATAGCTGGTAAAGGAAGTGTTGCGTCAAGTTTTGTTCATCCTAGATTATCACAAGTGCCTCCCCAGATTCTTTCCCTGACGGAACGAACTACTTTAGCTAGAATGTATTTAACAGAAGCCTTAAAAACTTTGTCTGAGGAAGATTTAGAAAAAATCATATTAATTTATCCGGTAGAATCCCTCTGTTTAAGAGCTGTTGTTCAAGAAATTCGCCAACAGTTATTTGATATTCTCGGAATTAAAATTGTGACTTTAGGCTTAGAATACCATTGTTTTTTAGATAAACGTTCAAGAGGAGATTTTGCTTTAGCTACAGGAAATTGGATTGCTGATTATCACCAAGCCAGTGCTTTTTTATCTGTTCTTGGAGATGGAATGAAGTATAAAGACTTTCAGCTGATTCGCTGGCAAAACGAAGAATACACTAATATTGTAGCACAGCTTCTTATCAAAGATTCACAGGATCTTCAGATGATAGCAGAGCAGTTATTACTGAAAGAAAACCCAATTATTCCCCTTTATCATCTAGATTATGTTTATGCTAAACATTCTCGAGTTGCTAATTTACAAACATCCTCTTTTGGAGAGGTTGATTTGAAAAAAGTTTCGTTAATAGAGCAATAGGCTAATTGTTCATACGGTCACGTGTTAGATCTAGTCGCGAATATAAGTAAACACGCGATAACTAAAAAAGCCGAAGCAGAAGCCATAGGCATGGTAATGAAGCCAAGCAGAAATAGCTTGGTGGTACAGGAAATCTTACCGCAGATATCTAAAGTCATTCCAGGAATCTCTTGCAAACAAATTTGATAAATAGCAATGCCAAAGCCAACAAGAGCCAAAGGAAGAGCGTATATTTTGACAGCAAGATCTTCGCGATACGCTGCAATACCTAAAATGATTACTAAAGGGAATAGACAAATTCGCTGATAATAACAAAGAACACAAGGTTCTATATTCAGAAGATAGCTATAATAAATACTCATAAGAGTTCCTATACAAGCAATCAACCAAGCAAAGTATAGACAATAAGAACGTAAGAGTTTAATCACTACCCCTCCTCTTCCATTGCTTGTAGATGTCGAAGTTGTGTAATTACCCTTTCAATCTCATCAAATGTAGGATCCTCTATAAGATAATCTCCAACCACAGCTGTAGGAGTAGCAAGTTGTCCTCCCATTATTTGAGAACCATAAATATTGTTCTTCTTAATTTGTTCTAAAAATCTTTGCGAATTTACACACTGCATCAAGCCTATTGGGTTTATTCCCCTACCCGAATGAGTATGTATTTTTTCTGCTAATTTCGTAATAACTTCAGGCGTTGCCCAATGTGACCCCTCACTTTTTTCATAAGAGAGAATTTTATGGAAATATTCCATATAAGCTTCTGGATCAGGGCGTTTAGGATCGTGGTGATAAACGCACATTAAAGCTTGCGCAGCAGGCATAGAACCACGGATAAAGCAAACTGGTATAAGTGTGAAAGAAGCTTCTCCTGTATCAATAAAACGCTCTTTGATCAAAGGGAATACTTCTGAAGAGAATTCTTCACAAGCTGAACACGATGGTTCTTCAAAAACGGTGATATTAATAGGCGCATACGGATTCCCTATGGTGGGGAAATATTTTGCTGTAGTCGGAATAGGTGCTTTCGGAGGCATGATAGAACGCTTGGTTTGCACCATTAAACCTAGGCACAAAACAAATCCCAGAGCTGTAAAAATAACAAAAATCTTTTTTTTCAAGGGAGTGCTCTTATCCAAGATTTCGTATAAAAGTTGAGATAAGATAATAATAAAAAAAACGAAACTATTTTCTTGCTAAAACAGAAGATGTCTTGAAAACTTTTTTCAAAAAAAAGCTTTCTCTTTTCTCCTAGACATTTTATGTGTTGAGAAACATTAAGAGTTTGTTTATGGAGAAAGATCTTTTAGAAAACGTTTATCGTCATTTTCGCTATCGTTTTTTTAAATTCAGTATTCTCCCCGCTTTAATTGGACTTTGGCTGTTTTTCACGCCAAGCATTCTTAATTATTTAGACCCTTCAATTGTTCTATCAGACAAAATTTGTGGAATCTTATTGGTAATATTATCAGCGCTATCCTTCTATAGCCCTATCGTTTTGCGACTAAGTATTTTTATCGGTCTTTGGATTTCCTTTTTTTCTTGTTCTACGAATGCCTCACCTTTAGTTTTTGCTCATGATTCTTTGATTGGTTTTGCAACACTAGCTGCTATTTGCCTACTGCCTAATCGTCCTGAGGATTTGGAGGTTGGCCCCACAATTCCGGAGACCTGCCATTACAATCCTTCTTCCGGAGGGAAAAGAGGAGTTGTTTTACTTCTTTCTTTCATAGGATGGTTGCTGAGTCGGTATCTTACTTCTGCAGCACTGAATATCGCTAATACTACAGCTACTTGTTCGCGGTTCTTTTCGACTACATTAATGGTAATTTATTCCATGCTTATCGTGTTGTCTTTGACGGGAGGAGAACGCCGATGGCATACAAGACCAAAAGTGGTTTTCGTTATTGCATTTTGGCTTTTTCTAGCAATAGGAGTAACTTTGACAGCTATTCTCCTATCGCAGCTATCTCTAATAAATTATCAAGGTGTGTACCTAACAATAGCACCTGTACTTTCTTTATCGATTTTTTATGATGAACTCCGAGCAACTTGGAACTATCTTACACAATTTTCTTCTGACAAAAAAAAACTAGCTCAAATGGCTTTTTACGGCTCTGAGTATTATAAAGAATCTCTGTTTTGGGAAGAACGTTCTGTATTGCCTTTTTCAAAAGCCTGGAAACAAGCTTTCGAAGGGATTTCTTTCCCATTAAACCTGGTCTTTACCTGTATATTTGCCATTCTTTTCGTACAATTAAACCAAAGCTTATCTCTTTCAGACACGTGTCGTTTTTTTGTGAACAGTGCCTGTTGGTTTATTCTTGTGTTGTCCATCTTTTCTTTTTCGGAAAGCTTGCGCCATCTTCGCTGGATAAGCCTACTTTTTGCAGCTGGAATCCTTCTTTCTCCAGTAATTTTTCATTTGCCTCTAGAAGCAAAAACTTTATTGTCTATAATTGTGACCGGGATTGTCTTTATCGCCCTATCTATAGGGCGTTTGTAGTCACTCGAGTATTGATGAAGAAGTCTATTCTTTCAGTTTATTTTCGTGATCAATTTTCTCCTGTCCAGATAAATAAAGCCCTTCTTGTATATGCGAAAAAGCCTTTTCTATAGTCTCATCAAAAGAGGTTTTGGTTAAGCTAATTTTTTTTGCTAATAAAGAAGGCTTTGCTTGAGTTAATATAGCGAAGATAAACCTTTTTGCAAATCCTTCTGGTAACACTTCTTGCTGTATAAATTTTACAAGATTTCGCACAAAGATCTCTCTAGATTGAAAAGCTTTACAAAATGTCAATGTTTCGAAATAACAGCTTTCTGCGATTTGCTGCTGTTTTTGAGAAACGCACTGTTGCTCTTTCCATGCAAAATGAAGCAACAAAGCTATTGGCAATAACAACAAAATTCCCGGAAGAATAAAAGGGAGAAAAATTTCATAAAGAAATACTGCATCGCCAATAACAGCGAGCATAGCTCCTATGCAAAAAGCAAAAAGAGCTCCGATAGCCATCAGCATCGAAAAAAAAATTACTGGCAAACTTTTAATCTTATGTATGTGAATTTGATTTTTTAAAGAAATTTTGTCTTCTTGCGAAAGCACACGCAACTGTTGGTTATAAAGAGAACGTACAGCCTGATCAAGTTTTAGAGGGAACATTTTTAAATTAGGTGTTTTTTCATTTGTTGTAATAACCCTGAAATCCCTTCTTGTTTGTCTAAAAAAACCGGTTGTATTTTGTGATTTTTGATTGCGAAGAAAGTCTCCCCTACTCTTAAGCAATCTTGCACATCATGGGAAGCTAATATAACAGTTTTTCCTTCTTCCTTAGCTAATCTTTTTACATCTTGATACAACATCTCTTTAGTCAAAGGATCTAAAGATGCAAAAGGCTCGTCTAATAACAAAACTGGCTTAGAAGACAAACTGTGCATAGCAAAAACAACACGTTGCTGTTGTCCTACAGATAACTCATCAGGAAAACGATCAAGAAGAGAAGAAAGCTCGAATGTATGTACAGCTTTACGAAAAGCTTTTTCAAGAACAAACATTTTTTGGTTGCGGGGGCCCAATTCTGTTAGTAATGAAATGTTTTTTCTGATAGTTCGCCACGGCAAAAGCCTTCCTTTTTGCTGCATATAGGCTACTAGTTTTTGAGTTAAAGGTTTTCCTTCCCAAAGAATTTCTCCTATAGAACAAGAAAGGAACCCTGCAATGATCCTAAATAAAGTAGTCTTACCACTACCAGATTTTCCTAGAACAACAGAAATTTGTCCGGGAGAGAAGCTAACCTCCGCGTTCTCAAACACACAATGAGACGCATGAGCATAGTATAAAGATTTTACGTCTAACATAAAACAGGAGAAACCCTTTAGACTTGCGGTTACCAAGACTTGAACTTGGGACCTCGACATTATCAGTGTCGCGCTCTAACCAACTGAGCTATAACCGCATGATGGAGACTAGGAGATTCGAACTCCTGACCTTCTGAATGCAAATCAGACGCTCTACCAACTAAGCTAAGTCCCCTAAAGAGCGGTTGCTACTGACTAGCTCTCAGCAACAAGGCGTCATCTTAATCCAAACGGGATTTTAAACACAAGAAAAGATTATCTAATAGCGAAAACTTTTATTCACAGAAGAAAAAACGACTTCAGCTATGAATAACTTTCCCTATATGTTCTGAAAAACTTTTTATGCTAAACCCTATAGAGAAACTCTTTTTCTTACATCTATCTTTTTAGCATTACGAACTTTAGTAACTTTGAAGGATTGAATAAACGTGCTGTACTCCTTATCTAAAATTTCCGGAGAACGGCCTTTATACACCATAAACACTTGGTACAACGTATGATTAACAGAAACTAGCATCCCTCGGAAATAAATACCGTCGCACACAATCCAAAACTCTAAAGCTTTATGTCCTTGAACCTCTGTTGCTTTAAGATATAAAACTTGTGACTCAGGGAGAGCGTATAACATCCCTGCAAACCCTTCCTGAAGATTCAATTCAGGCTTGCTGATATCAACTTTCTCTGGGTACTCCCAAACAGACACTACGTACACAGAGCTATCGTTAGAAGTTTCTGCCACATAAGTGTCATAGCGAATGGCTAAATCTGACTGAGGAAGCTCAATAACCTGCCCCGAATGCTCAGGAAGCTCTGGAAACTGAACAGAAAACCCACCCTCTTGAGTATAATCATAACGTTGCCAAGATAGGAGATCCGAAATTTTTGTAACAACGGAAGCTCGAGCCTCTTCTTTAACCGAAGAAGATATTTTTTCCTGAGAAATCCACGCTTTCAGCCGCCCAAAAAATCCCAAATCCTTTTCTGCAGAGAAAGCTGCTGCAGGAGATGCGACATTAATTAAGAGGATGGCCGACAAATAAATTTTACAGAACTTAGAAAGCATAATAACAATAAAAACTAAAAGCTTTTTATTACTTTATGATAACTCTGCGGATAGTTTTTGTTGTAACAAAAAAAATATATTATAAAATTGTAAATTATCTATTATCAAACTCTTAGAAAATGTGTGTCCATGTCCCCTGTGTATCGAAAATATTCCCCCCTCCTTATTCTGACAAATAGGAAATCCTATTAGCTGAGGAATAATCTTGATTGTTAAGAAATACCTTGTTAGGATGACCGAGTCCTGTATACTAGAACGTCAGTTACACAGATTCGTGTGATCTTTAGGAACTCTTATTTCTCAAAGAAGGGAGGAGCTTTTGTCGATTAAGGGGGTGCGATGTTTGCATTTTTAACGAGCAAAAAAGTCGGCATTCTCCCCGCCAGATGGGGAAGCTCTCGTTTCCCCGGAAAACCTTTAATAAAAATTTTAGGAAAAACTTTAATCCAAAGATCTTATGAGAACGCCTTGAATAGCCGGTCTCTGGACTGTGTAGTTGTGGCAACTGATGATCAACGAATTTTTGATCATGTCGTTGAATTTGGCGGATTATGTGTCATGACTAGCAAATTTTGTGCTAACGGAACAGAGAGAGTAGAAGAGGCTATCTCTCAACATTTCCCGCAAGCAGAGATTGTTGTAAACATTCAAGGAGATGAGCCTTGTTTGTCTCCAAGTATTATAGATGGGCTTGTAGCTATGTTAGAGGACAATCCCTCCGCAAATATGGTTACCCCTGTTACAGAAACAGTAGATCCTGAAGCAATTTTGACAGATCACAAAGTGAAATGTGTGTTCGACAAAACAGGTAAAGCTCTTTACTTTAGTAGAAGTGCTATTCCTTATAATTTTAAACGTCCAACACCTGTTCACCTACATATTGGGGTGTACGCTTTTAGAAAAACGTTTCTGCGTGAATATGTAAAAATACCTCCTTCCTCGTTAAGTTTGGCCGAAGATCTTGAGCAATTAAGAGTACTAGAAACTGGTCTTCCTATCCATGTTCTTGTCGTTCAAACTGCAACAGGCCCCTCTGTTGATTACCCAGAAGATATAACCAAAGTGGAGCAATATTTATTATGTCTTTCAAAAGCATCTTTTTAACTGGAGGCGTGGTTTCTTCTTTAGGGAAAGGGCTGACGGCAGCTTCTTTGGCTCTCCTACTGGAGAAACAAAACTTGAAAGTTGCGATGCTCAAGCTAGATCCATACCTAAATGTCGACCCAGGGACTATGAACCCCTACGAACATGGTGAGGTATATGTGACAGATGATGGGATAGAAACAGACTTAGACCTCGGTCATTACCATCGCTTCTCGTCCGTACAGCTCTCTAAATACTCAACTGCAACTTCAGGACAAATTTACACTAGAGTAATCGCTAAGGAGCGAAATGGTGATTTCCTCGGCAGCACAGTTCAAGTAGTTCCTCACGTAACGAATGAGATTATCAATGTTATTCAGTCGTGTGCAGAACACCACAAACCAGATATTCTTATTGTAGAAATTGGTGGTACTATTGGCGATATAGAATCGCTCCCTTTCTTAGAAGCTGTTCGGCAATTTCGTTACGAACACCCTAAAGACTGTCTTAGCATTCATATGACCTATGTCCCTTATCTCAAAGCTGCCAAGGAAATTAAAACCAAGCCTACCCAGCATTCTGTGCAAAATTTACGTAGTATTGGGATTTCTCCAGATGCAATTTTGTGCCGTTCTGAAACTCCACTTAGTTTAGAAATAAGAAGAAAAATTAGTCTATTTTGTAATGTGCCAGAGCAAGCTGTTTTTAATGCTGTAGATCTAGAATGGTCTATCTATGAAATGCCTTTGCTGCTTGCAAAAGAAAATATCTCCAACTTTTTGTTAAATAAACTAGGTTTTTCACCAAAACCCCTAGATCTCACAGATTGGCAAAATCTTGTTGATGCATTATGTGATCAAAAACGTCCAGTTATCCGTATAGGGCTAGTCGGGAAATATTTAGAACATAAAGACGCTTATAAATCTGTATTTGAATCTCTCTCTCATGCTTCCGTCCCTACTAACTGCTCTCTTGAAGTCGTCCCTATTTCTCCTGATTCAGAAGATCTTTTGGAACGTCTATCTACGTGTGATGGATGTTTAATTCCTGGAGGGTTTGGAACAAGAAGTTGGGAAGGAAAAATTTTAGCAGCTCATTATTGTCGTGAGCATAATATTCCCTGTTTCGGGATTTGTTTAGGAATGCAAGCCTTGGTTGTTGAATATACAAGATATGTTTTAAACATTCCTTTTGCGAACTCTTTAGAAATGGATCCGCACACTCCCGATCCTGTTATTTGTATGATGCAAGGACAAGATAGCGTAATCAAGGGAGGAACTATGCGGCTAGGAGCTTATCCTTGCCGGATTGATCCAGATTCTTTGGCTTTTACCGCCTACAAGAAAGCTCTTGTACAAGAGCGTCATCGACATCGTTATGAAGTGAATCCTTCTTACATTAATCGATTACAAGATAAGGGATTAAAAGTGTCTGGTATTTGTCCTCAAGGAGAGCTTTGTGAGATTGTTGAAATCCCTAATCACAGGTGGATGCTTGGCGTACAATTTCATCCGGAATTTTTATCAAAGTTAGCTGTGCCCCATCCGCTTTTTGTAGAATTTGTTCGTGCAGCACGAACCTATTCTTTGGAGAAAGCTAATGAACTCATTTAAACAAAAAGAAGCGTTCTTAGGTGTTGATTATGGAAAAAAACGTACTGGTTTAGCCTTTGCCAGTGCTCCTCTTTTTGTTACTTTGCCTATAGGATTTATAGAGACTCGCCCCTCCCTTGCGCAAACAGCGGAATCTCTTATTACTATTATCAAAGAACGAGCTATTACGACAGTAGTCTTTGGGAATCCGCTACCTATGCAAAAGGCTTATGCTTCTAGCGTGCAACAGGAAATTCAAGAACTAGCAACACTCATTCAAGAAAAACTTCCTCTGGAAGTGATCCTTTGGGATGAACGTTTGTCTTCAGCACAAGCCGAACGTATGTTAAAAAGCGATTGCGGGCTAAATAGAAAACAACGGAAAAGTTCTTCAGACACTCTTGCTGCGACGATAATCCTTTCTAACTTTTTAGATTCCCGAAAATTATACTGAGAGCGATAGAACCTTCTTGATTAGAGAGAAATCTTTTTAGATACATATTCTTTTTTTTGGTATCTTGAATTTCCTCTTCAAAGATTCACACTCTATACTAGGTCATACCATGGAAGAAACAAAAGAAAATGGGCCTGCGTTGCCATCTTGTCCTCATTGCGTCATGGTTATCTTTGGTGCTACAGGAGATTTAACCTCCAGAAAGCTATTTCCAGCCTTGTATAATTTAACAAAGGAAGGACGTTTGTCCGAAAATTTTGTTTGTGTTGGCTTCGCTAGACGACCCAAATCTCATGAACAGTTTCGCGAAGAAATGAAACAAGCTATTCAAAATTTTTCTCATTCAGCAGAAATAGACATTCGAGTTTGGGAAAGTCTTGAAAGCAGAGTGTTTTATCATCAAGCAAATTTTTCTGATGAAGATGGATACACTTCCTTAAAAACTTTTTTGGAACAATTAGACCAACAATATGGAACACAAGGTAATCGACTGTTCTATTTATCGACACCCCCCGATTACTTTCAAGAGATTATTCGCAATTTGAATAGGCACCAATTATTTTATCATGAGCAAGGAATTGACCAGCCTTGGTCTAGATTGATTATAGAAAAACCCTTTGGAGTGAATTTAGAAACAGCTCAAGAACTTCAGCAATGTATTGATTCAAATATTAATGAAGCGTCTGTTTATCGAATCGATCATTACCTAGGAAAAGAAACTGTTCAAAATATTTTAACTATTCGTTTTGCTAATACGTTATTCGAATCTTGTTGGAACTCTCAATATATAGACCACGTGCAGATCAGCGTTAGCGAGTCCATCGGCATAGGATCTAGGGGAAACTTTTTTGAAAAATCCGGTATGTTACGCGACATGGTACAAAACCACCTAACACAATTACTGTGTCTGCTTACTATGGAGCCTCCTTCTGAGTTTTCGTCGGAAGAGATTAAAAAAGAGAAAATCAAAATTTTAAGAAAAATTCTTCCCATTCAAGAGCAAGATGTAGTTCGTGGTCAATATGGAGAAGGAACCGTACAAGGGGTCTCTGTCCTAGGTTATCGAGAGGAAGAAAATGTTAACCCAAATTCTTTAGTAGAAACCTATGTTGCTTTGAAGCTATTTATTGACAATCCTCGCTGGAAAGGGGTTCCTTTTTATCTACAAGCAGGAAAACGTTTGCCTAAAAGAACAACGGATATTGCTATAATTTTCAAAAAATCTAGTTACAATTTATTTAACGCCGAATCCTGTCCCCTATGTCCCTTAGAAAATGATTTGTTGATTATCCGAATTCAACCAGATGAAGGTGTTGCGTTGCAATTTAACTGCAAAGTTCCTGGAACAAATAAACTTGTACGCCCTGTGAAAATGGATTTTCGTTACGACAGCTATTTCAATACAGTCACTCCCGAAGCTTATGAACGATTGCTTTGTGATTGTATTCTTGGCGACAGAACGCTGTTCACCAGTAATGAAGAAGTATTAGCATCTTGGGAACTTTTTTCTCCTTTACTGCAACTATGGTCTAATAAGACTCCTACTTTTCCAAATTATGCTGCAGGGTCCTTACGTCCTCAAGAAGCCGATGAATTGTTATCCAAAGATGGGAGATCGTGGCGTGCTTATTAATTTATTTTGCAAGAGGTTAACACATGGCTACCCTTATTAGCCTAAATGATGCGAATAGAATGCTTGTTGCTGGATCAGAAGAAGATTTTTTGCAGATAGCATGCTACGATTGGATCTCCACAGCAAATAAAGCGATTCAGAAGCGTGGGGCTTTCTATGTTGCTCTTTCTGGGGGGAGAACTCCCTTACGGATCTTCCAGGAAATCGTTAAAAAACGTGCTGCTATTTTAGATTGTTCCAAGATTTTTTTATTTTGGGGAGATGAGCGTGCAAGTGAAGATTTAGAGGCAGGGAATAATTATATAAAAGCTATGGAGATTTTAAAAGGATTACACGTCCCAGATACTCAGATCTTTCGGATGGATACTGCGAATCCTAAAGGAGATATAGCTTACGAGGGTCTTATTCAGGACCAAATCCCTGATGCCATTTTTGATATGGTTATGCTTGGAGTCGGTAAGGACGGTCACACTCTTTCTCTTTTTCCAGGGACTAAAGCTTTAGAAGAAAAAGAGCGTCTAGTAGTCTTCAATGAGGTCCCACAGTTACATACTCGTCGTATGACCTTAACTTTTCCTGTTGTTCGACAAGCAAGACATCTTGTTGCTTACGTTCAAGGATCTGTAAAACAAGACCTTTTTCATAGACTTCTTCATCCTTTAGGTAGAGACACCTATCCTATAGAGCGAGTAGGAACTTCACTCAATCCTTTGCAATGGGTGCTATCTTCCGACTGCTGTAGCAGAACAGATCTCGCGGATATTCCCGCAGACTGCAAGCTAGAAATGTTTTAATTTATCTTCTGATTGCTTTTAGCAATCTGTTGACGATTCTTGAAAGACCATAGCTGTAAGCAAACCCATTCAAGACAGCTTGATGCAGAAGAGTATGTGTCTAAAGCTTGCACGGCGTGGGAAATAATAGTAAGAGCTTCTTCCAAAGGATATACTGGTATAGCTTTTATCTCATTTAAAAATTCTGTATGCTCAAGCAAAGACTCCGATACCTTTTTAGCTAAAAAGAAACGGTCTCTAAATAATTGCAAAAGAACCGTTAGCATTGTTTTAGTTTTATCTCGAAGAAGTTGTTTATCTTCGTCAAGAGCTCCTTTCACTAAAGCCCCTACTTTTGTCACAGATTCTTTCCCTTGAGCTAAACTAATCAAAAACAGAATCTCTTTCTGATCAAGCAGAGTTTGCTTTTCTTTGACAGGAATATGAAAAGCTATACACCTAGATCGAATTGTCGGCGGCAACCTTTGAGGCAATGCAGATACAAGTATCAATATACTATAGTGAGGTGGATCTTCCAGTAGCTTTAAAAAGGCTGATATCGCATCTAAGGTTATTCTATCAGCTTCGTAAATAATATAAATTTTATATGGACTTTCGTAAGGATATATCCAAATCTCTTTTCTAATTGCTCGAGGAGTCTCTATCGTATGAAGACGCCCTCGACCTTGAGGAGAATACTCATAGATATCTGGATGTAATCTATTCGCTAATTTATAAGCAGCTTCCGGCATGCTTTTTTGAATGACTGTACAAGCGAATTCATAAGCCCGAACGGACAAAGCAGACAAGTCCTGACCATGTAAAATAATGGCAGAGGGAATCTTCTGATCCTGGATTTTTTGTATAAGAAGATCCCAAGCAGAACTTTCCATCAAAATCTCTCTTTCTATATTAATGCTTGGATCTGCAAAAAAGCTTGATCAATAGAAACCTCTGTCGGCAAAAGGGCGTCCAAAATCTTATATCTTTCTGGAGCCTTCTCCACTAAAGAAAGAAATCCTTCTCTAACAGCCCGGTGGAAAAATTGTGGTTTTTGTTCGAATTTATCAAAAAGCTTTTGCCGAGCCTTTCTTGATAACCCTTCTTCCTCCGGTAAATCTAATAAAAATGTCATATCTGGAAGGAAAGGTTCTTCTCCTACCACGTGATAACATAAATTTGTAACAAAAGCTTCCCCTAATCCACCGGCAATTCCTTGATATACAATAGTAGAATCATGAAAACGATCACAAATAACTATTTTCCCTGCTTTAAGAGCCGGCATAATTTTTTCTTGAATATGCTGAGCTCGCGCAGCCAAAAACAACAATAACTCTGCATAAGAATATACTTGCTGTTCAGGATCCAATAATATTCCCCGGATACGCTCCCCAAGAGCACTTCCACCCGGCTCTCTGGTTGTTATAACTTCTCTTTCTTCTTGCGCTAAACGTTCAGCAAGCGCTTGTATAAACAGCGTCTTTCCGGCACCCTCTCCGCCTTCTACTACGATAAACACTTTATTCCTTTACCTTATCTGCTAATTCAGACTGTATGCTCATAACATTTTCATCAGCCCCAGATTCTGTATTTAGAGATATCTTCTCCATGGCAACAAGAGTATCGCTTTCTCGAAGATTCACAAGGCGAACACCTTGTGTAGATCTTCCCATCACCCGCACATCTTGCATATTGATTCGAATTGCTTGCCCCTGAGCAGACATAAGTAAAATACTATCATGATCTACTACTGAGATAGCTCCCAATACATTTCCGTTTCTTTGATTAATCAAAATGGAACGAACACCAACACTTCCTCGATTTGTCTCTCTAAAATCACAAACCAAAGAACGTTTTCCAAACCCATTATCACAAACAACCAAAACACTTTGATCATCTGTCACAACTTGACAACTGACTACGAAATCTTGCTCATTTTTTAAAGTAACCCCACGCACGCCTCGCGCAGCACGCCCCATCGGGCGTACCTTATCATGAGGGAATCTTACAGCCATACCGAGACGCGTAAATAACATAACTTTTTCTTCACTATTCACTATATGGCGAGCAGCGATAAGTTCATCTCCATCATCTATTTCTAAAGCTTTTATCCCTTTCTTACGTGGACTTCCAAAAGCTTCCAAGGAGACTTTTTTAACAACGCCTTTTTTCGTAGCTAAAAAGAGATATTCACCTTGTTCGAAACGTTTAACATTAAGAACTGCAGCAACCTGCTCACCAGGACGAATTCCTTCTAGAAAATTGATGATGGGTTTTCCTTTCGCTCTTCGTTCTCCTTCTGGAAGTTGCCAGACTTTTAGCCAGTAGCATTGACCAAAATTAGTGAAAATTAGCAAATAATCTTTCGTTGATGCAGAATAAACAGCTTTTAAAAAATCTGAGCCCTTTTTCATATCGAACCCAGTTACTCCTTGTCCCCCTCTCTTTTGTTCACGGAAGACTTTCACTGGCATACGTTTTACATAGTCATCTCCAGAAATGGTAATAATTACTGATTCATCGGAAATAATATCCTCTATGTCCCGAATATCTCCGGCATCCATCTCAATAGTAGTACGGCGAGGTGTCTTATGCACTTTGTGCAGTTCTTGCAATTCTTCCCGGATAATATTTTTGACCAACTCTTCTTCAGCTAAAACTTGGCGATAATAAGTAATTTTCTCTAAAAGCTCACTATACTCTTTCTGTACCTTATCAGCTTCCAGTCCTGTGAGCTGGTATAATCGAAGTTCGAGGATTGCTAATGCTTGTGCTTCTGAAAAACCAAATAGTTCAACCAACAGCTGCTTCGCGTGTTCTTTATTTGAACTTTCTCGAATTGTTTTTACAATTTCATCCATACAAGAAAGAGCTTTTAAAAAGCCTTCCAGTATATGAGCCCGCGCTTCTGCCTTATTTAGCTCATAACGAGTTCTGCGTCGAATAACATCCATACGGTGACGGATCCAAGCAGAAATCATCCTATGAATGTTCATCGTTCGAGGAAGATTCTTATCCAGAGCTAACATGTTAGCTCCAAACGTTACCTGCACGTCCGTAAATTTATACAGACGGTTAATGACAACTTCAGAAGATTCTCCTTTTTTCAACTCTAATACAACACGAATACCATCTTTATCAGACTCATCACGGACATCAGATATTCCTGTTAAAGTTTTCTCATTGATCAATTCTGCTATCTGTTCAATCAATCGCGATTTATTAACGTTATAAGGCATCTCCGTGAGAATAATATTCTCTCTCTGCTTATCCGAGTTTTCTTCTACATGCATGCGAGCGCGTACACGTAATTTTCCCCTACCAGTATAATAAGTAGAGCGAATCCCTTCAGTACCGCAAATAATCCCCCCTGTTGGGAAATCTGGACCAGGCATAACTTCTAAAATTTCCTCTATGGAAGTTTGACTGTTCGCTAAAACCAACAGGGTAGCTTCAATGAGTTCTCCCAAATTGTGTGGAGGAATATTTGTCGCCATTCCCACAGCTATTCCAGAGGATCCATTACAAAGTAAATTAGGAAATTTTGAAGGAAAGACTACAGGCTCATATTTGGTTTCATCGTAATTTGGAACCATGTCTACGGTATCTTTATCCAAATCTTCTAGTAAGAAGATTGCACTATGAGTCAAACGAGCTTCCGTATATCGCATAGCGGCAGCAGGATCTCCGTCTATGGAGCCAAAATTTCCTTGCCCATCGACAAGAGGGTAGCGCATCGCCCAATCTTGAGCCATTCGTACCAAAGTAGGATAGATAACACTTTCCCCATGTGGATGGTAATCCCCAGAAGTATCCCCACAGATTTTCGCACATTTTCTATGCTTTGCCCCTGGAGTAAGGTTTAACTGCTTCATAGCATATAAAATACGCCGTTGAGACGGTTTCAACCCATCCCTAGCATCAGGCAAAGCCCTAGAAATAATCACAGACATGGAATAACGAAGGTAGCTTTCCTTCATTTCTTCTTCAAGATTTTTAGGGACGATGATTTCTTCTTTATCTAACATAGCGGTTCAGTCTCCTAAATATCTAAGTTATTCATCCGAATGGATAACGCGTGACTTTCAATAAATTCACGTCGTGGAGGTACCTCTTCTCCCATTAACATTGTAAAAATATGATCGGCTTCTACAGCATCTTTTAAAGAGACTCGAACGAGAGTTCTTTGTTCTGGATTCATTGTGGTATCCCAAAGCTGATCTGCATTCATTTCTCCAAGACCCTTGTATCGTTGAATTTCAATACCTTTTCGCCCAAGACCTTTCAGATAATCTATAACTTCCTTCAGCGTATAGCAAATATAGGGAGGTATTTTTGGATCTTCTGTAGAAACAGTTATGCTAGCCCCTTTTGGATAAAGGTAATGACGAATATCGTAACCATAATCACTTAAGTTATGCTGAAGCTCTTCAAGAACAGAACTTTTATATAATTCTATAATTCGTGCAGATGCTTCTTCATTAGCAGCAACGATCTCATCTTTTTCTTCATGAGAATAAAGGTATCTCCCCTCCTGTTTTCCATTTTCTGGAGAATAATAGTACAAAGGGAAAATCCCATCTCGGAACATATCGATAAATTCGGAAAATGGGATAGCTTTTTTCTCTAAAGCAACAATAAAATTTTCTATCTCTAAAATAAGATTGACGAAAGTTTCTAAAGCCACACCTTCTGATTCTCTCGCAGTATCATCAAAAATCACGCGACTTTCTTTAGTTCCTAAATTTAGTAGGTAACCATCCATTTCTTTCTCCGAAAGGATATATCGAAAATCTTTTTTCTTACTGACGCGATATAAAGGCGGTTGAGCAATGTAGACACATTCATTCTCTATCAGAGCAGTCATATGTCTATAAAAGAATGTTAGCAACAAAGTTCGAATATGAGAACCATCAACATCAGCATCTGTCATAATGATAATACGTTTATAACGTAACTTGCTGAGATTAAAATTATCTGTTCCGATCCCACATCCTAAAGCAGCTATAATACTTCCAATCTCTTGGTTCTGAAAAATTTTCTGCAAACGAGCTTTTTCCACATTCAAGATTTTACCTCGAATGGGAAGAATTGCTTGAAATCGTCGATCCCGTCCCTGTTTAGCAGATCCTCCTGCAGAGTCTCCCTCCACAATATACATTTCACACTTTTCAGGATCTTTTTCTAAACAATCTATTAATTTCCCTGGCAAACGCGCGCTATCCAGAGCACTTTTACGAAGAGTTAACTCTCTGGCTCTTTTAGCCGCCTCCCTCGCCTGTGCTGCAACAAAAACTTTGTCTACAATGGTTTTTGCTATTTGTGGATTTTCTTCAAAAAATGTGGTTAAAACTTCTCCACTAATTTGCTGAGCAACAGATCCCACATCGCTATTGCCTAATTTTTGCTTAGTTTGTCCTTCAAATTGAGGATTTGGGACTTTAACCGAAACAATGGCTACCAAACCCTCTTTTATATCTTCCCCAGTTAATGACAACTTATCGCTTTTAGCCAAATTATGTGCTTTAATATAAGAGTTAACCGCCCTTGTTAGCGCTGTAGAAAATCCTGTTAAATGGGTTCCTCCCTGTCGTGTAGGGATATTGTTAGCGTAAGAATAGATGAGCTCGGAATAACCAGAATTCCACTGTAAAGCAGCTTCAAATTCTATGTCCCCATCATCTCCTGGTTTTGATCCTTGAATATAAATAGGAGTAGGGAAAAGGCTTTCTTTATTTTGATTCAAATAGCTAACAAAAGATTGAATCCCTCCTTCGTAAAAAAATACAACCTTGTCGAACCCGGAATCACGATCATCTTCAAAAATAATCGTTATTCCACGGTTTAGAAAAGCTAATTCCCGCAACCGTTTTATCAAAATTGCACGATCAAAAACACATGTAGAAAAGATAGCTGGGTCCGGATAAAAAAGAATTTCTGTTCCTTTTTTATCTGTAGAGCCTAACTTTTGTAAAGCTGTTAACGGAGTTCCCCTTGAAAACTCCATACTATATGCCTGTCCATCCTTAAAGACTTTAGCAATAAATTTTTCTGATAAGGCGTTAACGCAAGAAACCCCTACCCCGTGTAATCCTCCAGAAACCTTGTAACTATCTTTGTCAAACTTTCCTCCTGCATGTAATACGGTAAGAACAACTTCTAGAGCAGAAATTTCCCGTCCTTGTTTACTGGATTCTTTCTCATGAATCTGTATAGGAATTCCTCGACCATTATCAGAAATAGAAATCCCTCCATCCTCTAGTATACGCACAATAATTTCAGTACAGAAACCAGCCATAGCCTCATCAATACTATTATCAACCACTTCATATACTAAATGATGTAACCCTGTAACGCCTGTATCTCCAATGTACATACCAGGACGCTCACGAACGGCCTGTAACCCTTCTAAAACAGTGATGGCTGATGCGTCGTATTTTTTTTCTTGTGCGTCCATAACTATCCTAATAAAAAGCGTATCTCTCTAATTTTGGCACCAGGAACTATTGAATGAATCCGGGATATTAACTCTTTTTGAGAGCTCTGTTTTAATACAGCATACAACGAAGCATTACAGACCTTGATCGACAAAATTCCATCTTTAAGTCCTAAAGCCTGAGTCATTCCACTATACTTCTTTCCTAGAATTTCATACCATGCCCCTATAACCTCTTGTGGCCTACCAGCAAGAATTTTGCGCAAATAAACCAGATGATCTCGAAGAAAATATTTCGCATGTTTAATGGGAGAATCTGTGCGACTTTGTTTTTTACGGCGAAAATTGGGAGGATTTTGAGAATAAAAAGACACAACGCTCCTTCGATATATGCAAAGCGCACTTATTTCGCAGAATGCCTAGGAAGAAGGCCCTTATACTCGTTGCGCACTAAAAAAGTCAAAAACATTAGCGCGAGTATCATGAAAGACATCACTACTCAAGTTGTAAACATATCTGAGTTTTTTATTAATGCTGTTTAGTCTCTTCATTTTGTCTAGGAGATTCTTCTTCCGTCTCTATTGGTAATATTTTGCAACAAAAACCATCTAAACGTATAACCTCTCCTTCGTTTCCAAATATGAACAACTCATCCCAAACACGGACAAAAGGCAGTTTTACATTTACATTTTCTTCTAAAACTTTTTCTCCTTTAGCATTGAATCTCCCTACCCTAACAAGCTCTTTTATTTTCTCTCCTATAACGATATATTTGCGGGAAGCTTGGTCGTGCTGATTTTGTAAAACAAGTGGACCTTCTTTCTGCACTTTTTCTGGACTAAAGATATCAGGTTCATAAGAACAAGATGCGTTTTCAATAAGAGGGAGTGCTTGTTCTTCTTGCATATAAGGAGCATCCGACAAATCCTGTTCCATTAAAACTATTTGTTTTTCCAGCTTGCCCCGGATCAAACAAAAATTTAAAATTGCAAACAAAATCCCAGCAACTAAAACAATTCCGGCAATAATCAATGTTCCCAAACAAGTAGTAAAGGTGCCCCAGCCACCAACGATACCGTATACCCCGACACCTGCCAAAACAGTCCCTAAAAACATGAAAACCATTGAAATTTTCTTACTAGCCGCTGCTATCTTATCAAAAGGATTCCGATTATTTGTTAGTGGAAAAGATATTTTATCTTGTGGAGTAATACTCCTGACAGAATCCATGGTTCTCTCCTTTATTTTGCCTTCAGATCAAACAAGTGGTCGGCGGAAGAATTTCTACTAAACAAAAGAAAAACACAAAAAATTTCTTAAAATTAGACTTAAATGCGATTGTTTAGAATATCTTCTCGAATTTCTTTCATTACTTTTTGCATATGGTACATGTTATGAATAGATGCCCAAATACCCGCGTTAGGTTCATGTACTTTAAATAAATGTCTTAAATAAGCGCGTGATATTCCTTGTGAGCATGCAGGACAAAAACATCCTGGCTCTATGGGATTAAGATCAGAAGCATATCGTTGATTATTAATCTTTAAAGGTCCTTGTGATGTCAAAATCATACCATGACGCGCTGCTTTGGTCGGATAAGAGCTATCGAAAGAATCTATCCCAAATCCAACTGTTGCCCAGATGGAAGGAAGATCTCCTATCCCCAACAAATGTCTTGGTCTTTCCGCAGAAAGATTAGTGGTAGTTACATCAACCACAGACACAATATCTTGAAGATTTTTCCCTAAGCTTCCACCAATAGCAGATCCATCAAAAGGCAAATTTTCGACAAACTGGCACCCAAGTTTTCTTTGATCTGGAAAAGTTCCCCCATGGATTACGCCATACATCGACTGGATCCCGGGATTTTTTAAGTGGCAATCTAAAGACCGTTTTTCCCATGCATAAGTTCGGCAAGATGCCTGATGAAAATATGCGGAATCTGTATGAAAAGGTAGAAGCTCATCTAAAGGAATAATAATGTCTGCACCTAAATCTTTCTGCGCTTGAACAGAAATCTCTGGAGACAAAAATAGCTTACGTCCATCACGATAAGATTTAAACCACGCCCCCTCATCATCAATTTTAAGAATGCCAGAATCTCCTTTCTTCTTACCGCAACTTTTAATCTCTGCAGCAACAGAACCATAAGCCAAGCTAAAAATTTGAAATCCTCCGGAATCTGTAATAATGGGTGCGTTTCTACCAATAAACTGATGCAATCCCCCCATAGCAGCAATAGCTTCAGTCCCGGGATGAATAATGAGATGATATGTGTTACAAAACATGAGCGGGATTTGGCTATGATCCAAAACACCTTTTAATGCCCCATTTGTAGCTACAGGAACAAAAGCTGGCGTATCAATATACCCATGTGCAGTCTCTATTCGCCCCACTCGAGCTCTAGATTTCTTAGATTGATGCAGAATCTCAAAACGCAAAGCCACGAATCCATCCTTTTATCTAAGCATGCCATACAAACACCAAGCATTCTAAAGAGAGTTAGAGAAAAGACATAGCAAAAAGAACTTAAAGATTTTTTTGAGATTCCAAACTACTTAAAGAATAGAACGTTTAAAGTACCGGTAATCAAAAGAAAAATAACCATAGACATAATGTCATTAAGAGCTGTGACAATTGGACCTGAAGCTAAAGCTGGATCAACACCAATTTTTGCAAAAAAGAAGGGTGAAAGAACTCCTAAAGTCGTAGCTGTTAATGAAGCTCCTAAAATCCCCACAGAAACAGTGATTCCTAGTTGAACTCCCCCTGTAGAAAACAGTCCTAACCCTAGGCAGCCCATGCAACACACTACTAATCCACAGAGAATCCCCAGAGCCACCCCTGTCAGCAAACCGATACTCATTTCTTTAAGAATAGTTTCTTTACGCCTTCCAAAAGAAAGGGTCCCTGTTGCCATGCTGCGAACAAGAATGGTGCTGCATTGCACTCCCACATTCCCTGACAAGCCATTAACTAAAGGAATAAAAAAGATTACCATGGCTAAAAGTGCTGGAGCAATTTTTTGAAAATAAGCCATTACGGAAGCACTAACCAATCCAGCACATAAGGTAATAAGCAACCAAGGAGCCCGTAATAAAAATCTTTGAACAACGTGACAATCGTGGTATCCAACATCCTCCGTTGTTCCTGCCATTCTAGCAATAGTCTCGTCTGCAATGTCCTCTATTGTTTCGACGACATCTTCATATGTAATCGCCCCTATCAAAAAATTTTCTTCGTCTACTACAGGGAGAACTGCAACCTTATATCTTTCAACAAGATCTACAACCTCTTCTCGAGTGGTATCAGCCAACACCTTATGTTCTATAGGACGCATAATTTGTTTCAGCGGCATTTCCGGAGAAGCTATAATCAAACTTCTATCCGTTACAAATCCTTGTAATTCTCCTTTAAAATCCAAGACAAAAACAAGCCTGGTGAGATCGATTCCAGGATTATTCCGAATACAAGTTGCTACCTCCTTAACCGTGGTTTCCATTAAAAAAGCAAAAAACTCATTTGTCATGAGTCGACCAGCAGTATTTCTGCCATGTTTTTGCAAATCACGAATTTTTAAAGATTTTTTAGCATCAATTAAATCTAAGATTCGTCGATATCGACGATCAGGAATGTCGTCGAGAACCCAAACAGCTTCATCAGGAGGCATTTGTTCTATAAGAGCGCAAATCTCCCCATCCGACAAGTTGCGGAAGATAGCCCATCTTGAAGCCGAATCCGTGTTGATAATAAAGGCTATTTTTGAAGCTATACAATCTAAGTTTTTATAAAGAATGGATCGTGAATCAGAGGGAAGACACGACACCGCATACGCTAAATCAATAGGATTATACGCACTCACTATTGACGTCAAATCTTGTGAATGCTCCCCTGCAGTTAAGGTATCAAAAGCTTCTTCCAATTTAAAACTCAGTTCATCATCAAGATGACTCGTTTTAGAATCCATCAAATTTCCGGAAGTCAGCGTAATATCTACCTTCTCTTCGTTTTTATTGTGCTCTCCCACGCCTCCTCCGTTCTTGTACAAAGACTTTTAAAAGTCGTCCGTTACAACACATTTGACTAGTCTAAAGTTTGAAGTAACCTCAGTACTTCAAACTACCATCAAAAGACTTTTTTACAAAAATGACAAAAAAATCTCTTCGGTCTTTAAAAAAAAGACCTCATCGTAAAAAGATAGTTTGTAAATAGATTAACTGGACGGTAACTTGAAAACGTTGCCGCCAGAAGCCTTATTCCCTTTGACGAATGGAAACAAAAGAATTGGTCGAACCATACACCTTACAACCCAACGCTCAATTCTCGACCATCATGATGAAGATTTTATTGTAGATCTGCAAGCAAAATCGCCTTGTTTACTAAAAAGTTTGACAACTCATAACACTTTAACTAGGCAATCTTCCTTCAGCTACTCCATATAAAAAGGATCCCAGATACTCTTTGCTTTCCGGGAAGGCCTGTATAGAGGGTTTTGCTCCAGAAATAATTTTTCCATTTTTTAAGAGAAAAAGTCGTGCAGGCTGAAAACATCCTAACAAATACCAAGCATGCTGCCCCAAGCCAGAACGCGTTCCTCCTCCTTCCCACATGTAGTTTTGCTCACAAAAAATTCCCCAAACGCTCCGAGAACGAATCACATCATTATTCCAATCTCTCTCTATACTGGCCATAACCACCCTTCCTGACAAAGGATTTAGCAGCCCATACAAGCCTGCTAAATAGCAAGCTACTCCATAAAAGGGAGCTTTTATGGTCTGTAATAAAGATCTAGCCATTTCTCGAATTATATCAGAGCAGATAAATCGCTCTTCCGAAGGAATGCCTTCCTGATAAAACTGGCATACCATCTGAAATATGATATAAAAAGGAATAACAAAAAACCGAAAGATGTTGTAAAGCATCCTAACCATAACAACAATAGGCAGCAGAAAATAGGAGACCACACACACGCTAAATCTATCCCCTATTGAAGGATAAGTATAAACCGGAGCAATTCCCGAGCCTTGTTCATCCAAAAGAGAAACATCCATATACATGTCAGGTTCTTGAATAAGCTGTATCGACTCTCCTAGTTTGTCACATACTTTCACCTGCTCCCATCGCCTAGACATGAAAGGTTGTATTTTTTCCCCATATAAAACATCTGTTTTGCAAGCTATCCTATGAAGAACCGCTATTCCTCCGCTTAATAATGTGAGAGAACCGATGACGGTAGCAAGCATTTTAGAGCAAGAGAATGAGCTTGAATGGATTAAGGAAGCTATCCAAAGACAAATGCCTCCCAAAATAATAAGTATTCCTAAAATACAACTGCCAACACGAGCTGAAGAAATTTTGTAAAAAGGGTTATTTAAATTGCATCTCGTTATACGTCTTTGCACCGCCATCCAAGAAGAACTTGAAGGGAAAGAACTCTCGGTTACCGGGAGCAGTCTGGCTTCAGCAGGAGGAAGGTTCAGAAACATAAAAATTTTTTAACCTTGCATTTTCTAAAAATTTTTTCTTTTCTCATGGAGATAAGCTGTTCTTTTCCCCGATTATTAAACAAAATTTTGCCAATTAAAAAAACGTTTTGTTTCCACCTTGTCTAATCAAGAAGAGCAACGACTGGTTTAATAAACAGTAAATGGATATAATACCTTATCCCTTTCTTAAAGAAACAAACTTTGATTAAAATAGTTAAACTTAAAAACCTTTATGCAAATAATAACGGTTAATCCTTGCTTACGCAACGTCTTTTCTTTTCATGAAAGATTGTTTCCCAGCAACTTAGTAAATTCAAATTCTTTTTTTGATTACATAAAAATTTTAATTCCCCTCATTGCAGGGAGCATTTGCTTATTATTTGGTACGTTGATTCTAACAGGAGTAATTACAACCCTTCCTATCTGTTCTGCAGGCTATTTTCTTTCTTTGGGAATTACTTTGGCTATCTCTGGTATAGGACTTTGCATGGCTTTTAGACGCCCTATTTTCTCTATAAAACAATCAGAGAACGCCGTCTTATGTATTACTTGCTATTAAGGCCTTGCTTGATTAACTACACCGTGGTACGATCCTTATCTCCCAAAGTGATTCCCTCTTTTGTAACAGAACTACACCATGTTAACATTAGGATTAGAAAGTTCCTGTGATGAAACGTCTTGCGCCCTTGTTCAAGATGGAAAAATTCTTGCAAATATAATAGCTTCCCAGGATATCCATGCGTCCTATGGAGGCGTAATTCCGGAGTTAGCTTCTCGTGCTCATTTGCAAACTTTTCCAAGTCTTCTAGCTGTCGCAATAGAAAAAGCTGGTATATCTTTAAGTGATGTTGAGTTAATCACTGTAGCTAACACGCCAGGCCTCATTGGAGCATTATCTATCGGAGTGAATTTCGCAAAAGGATTAGCCTGTGGATTGAAAAAGCCCCTTATTGGGGTGAATCATGTGGAAGCACATTTATATTCGGCATGCATGGAAAATGACTCTGTTCGTTTCCCTGCTTTAGGAGTCGCCGTTTCAGGAGCGCACACCTCTCTGTTCTTAATGCCTGACTTGACTACCTTCTTTCTAATAGGGAAAACTCGAGACGATGCTATTGGGGAAACATTTGACAAGGTGGCTCGTTTCCTCGGGCTTCCTTATCCAGGAGGACAAAAATTGGAAGAACTGGCTCAAAAAGGCAACGAGGAAGCTTTTGCATTTTCCCGAGCAAAAGTTCCCGGGTACGACCTGTCTTTCAGCGGCTTGAAAACGGCAGTATTATACGCCCTGAAAGGGAATAACAGTAATTCAGCTCCTCCTTTTCCTGAAGTCTCTGAAACACTGAAACGAGATATTGCAGCTTCTTTTCAAAAAGCCGCTTTCACGGCTATTGCTCAAAAACTTCCAAGTATTGTAAAAGCGTTTTCTTGCGAGTCTTTGATTGTTGGCGGGGGCGTAGCAAACAATCGTTACTTCCGTCGCTTACTGAATCAAGCGCTCTCTCTCCCCATATACTTCCCTTCTTCGCAGCTGTGCTCAGATAATGCTGCTATGATAGCAGGGCTAGGAGAGAAACTGTTTTGTAATCGAACACATGTTTCTAAAGAGGTTATTCCATGCGCAAGATATCAGTGGGGATCTGCTTGCTTCTCATAACATTAGCAACTACTGGCTGCTCTAACTCCTCTTTCAACAAAACGAATCAGTCAAAGGTTAATCAAGTAATATCTGTCAGCATTAAGGACGATCCACATACACTTGATCCTCGAGAAGTTCGCCTTCTTTCTGATATCAACCTTATTCACCATCTTTACGAGGGTTTGGTTCAGGAAACACCTTCAGGAGAAGTTTTCCCTGCTCTAGCTGAAAGTTTCTTTCTTTCCGAAGATAAAACAATTTACACATTTAATTTGAAAAAAGCCTCGTGGAGCAATGGAGATCCCATTACCGCTCACGACTTTGTTCGTTCTTGGCAAGATGTATTGCAACATCGTGTGACAAGTGTTTATAGCTTTGCCTTTCAACCCATCAATTTTGATAAAAATTCTGGATTTTTTGCCAAAGATGACCATACGCTTGTGATCAATTTACACGCACCGACCCCTCATTTTTTAAAACTGCTTACACTCCCAGTATTTTATCCTGTACATCCCGAGCATCAATCACAAAGCAAAGCAAGAACTCTTCCAATATCTAACGGCGCTTTTTGTTTAAAAGAGAAGAAAGATCGCCGCTGGCTGAAGCTGGCTAAAAACCCCTACTATTACAACAAAGAGCAGATTGCTATTCAAGAAATTTATATACATGTGATTCCAGATCAACAAACTGCTTTTTCCTTATTCAAGCAAGGGAAATTAGATTGGCAAGGTCTTCCTTGGGGACACAGCATTCCCCAGGAAGTTCTAGTAAGTAAAAATAAGCGCCATGCCCCTCAATCATTTGGTATATCGGGAACTTCTTGGCTTACATTCAACACTTCTAAGCGGCCTTTTAGTCATCCTAAATTACGCCAAGCTTTGAGCTTAGCCTTAGATAAACAATCGTTAGCCTCTCTAACCTTTGTTAAGCCAGCGAAACATTTGCTTCCAACACATTTACATACCTATCCAGAACAGCCTTCTTATCAACAGCAAACTTTTGTTTTAGCTAAAGCTTTATTACAAGAAGCGTTAGTTGATTTAAATATGACCATAAGCGATTTAGAAAAATACCCTCTTACCTTCGCGGCCACATCCGCAATAAACTCACAAATAGCTCAAATGATGCGTGATCAATGGCGAAGAAAATTAGGGATAACGTTTCCAATTTGTGGTAAAGAATATGCTCTACTGCAGAATGATTTAACAACAAACGCATTTTTCATGTCCATAGGCGGCTGGTTTGCAGATTTTTCTGATCCTTTGGCTTTTCTTTCTGTTTTCTCTTCTAAGGGAGTCAAACCATACTCTTTACAAGATCCTCAATTTGACCAACTTATTTTGTCTATAGAAACGGAAAAAGATCCTTTCAAACGTTCTGCCTTAATTTCAAAAGCCTCTTTATATTTGGAAGAACAAAATATCATCGAACCTTTGTATCATGATGTTTTTCACTACACCACAAATCATAAACTTTCCTTTGTTAGACTGCATCCCTCAGGACTCGTTGATATGCGGTATGCAAAAAATTCTTAAATATGTTTTTACTCCGTGCGTAGAAAAGAGCCTCTCTTTAAAATAGGAAGGGGTCCTGGCTAAAAAATGTATTTTTTTTTGTAACTGCAAAAGCGTATCCTTTTTAGCGAAAGGCTTTTTGTTTTTATCGATCGCCAGTGATGAAACGGTAATACAGCAACCAAGGAAATGACTATGCTCAGTTACATAAGAAGACGGTTATTGTTTAATTTACTGTCTTTATGGGTAGTGGTCACCTTAACGTTTTTTATTATCAGAACAATTCCTGGAGATCCTTTCAATGATGAAAACAGTAATCTTCTTTCACCAGAAACTTTAGCGATATTGAAAAATCGTTATGGTCTAAATAAACCTTTATTTACTCAATATCTCATTTATCTGAAACATTTGCTGACACTAGATTTTGGGGAATCTCTTATTTACAAAGATCGAACAGTTATTAGTATTATTGCAGCCGCACTTCCTTCCTCAGCTATCCTCGGACTAGAAAGTCTTTGCTTAGCGCTTTTTGGAGGAATTACTTTGGGAATTCTTGCTGCTTTTTACAAACGCGGTTGTGGCCGCACCATTTTTTTCTCTTCTGTTATCCAGATCTCTGTTCCGGCTTTCGTTGTAGGAGCCTTTCTTCAATATGTCTTTGCTATAAAGTATTCCTGGCTACCTATAGCTTGTTGGGGAGAATTTTCGCACACATTGCTTCCATCAATAGCTTTAGCGATTACCCCAATGGCATTTATCACTCAGCTAACATATGCTTCTGTAACCGCCGCTTTGAAAAAAGATTATGTCTTACTAGCTTATGCTAAAGGACTTTCTCCTTTTAAAGTGTTGATAAAACATATTTTACCCTATGCTTTATTCCCTGTAATTTCGTACTCAGCATTCCTCATAACCGCCTTAATGACAGGAACCTTTTCCATAGAAAATCTTTTCTGTATCCCTGGTCTAGGAAAATGGTTTATTTGTAGTATCAAACAGAGAGATTACCCTATTACCTTAGGTCTTTCTGTTTTTTATGGAGCTTTTTTTATGATAACTTCTCTTGCCTGTGACCTACTACAAGCTTGGATAGATCCTCAAATTCGATATTCTTATGAAAAAGAACGCTTTCAACGATAAATTAATAAAGGATTTTTAAAAATAATCTCATGTTTCGATCAAGTTCGTTGCATATTTGGCGCTATATCCGTGCAAACAGAATACTGCTGTTTGGGAGTACTATTTTAATCATCTTGATTTTATCTGCGGCTTTTCTCCCCAGCATCTATCCCAATTATGAAAAGACTTCTCCCGACCACGCTCTTCAGTCTCCCTGCCAATTATTCCCTTTTGGAACAGATAATTTGGGACGCTGTATGTTGGCCCGCACTCTTCAGGGAATTCGTCTTTCTTTATTGATTGCTGTGTCCACAACCATTATTGACGTTTGTTTTGGATTACTTTGGTCGACCTTAGCTCTCACCTGTGGAAAAAGAGTTGCCGATTTTATGAATCGGATTACAGAAATTCTTTTTTCGGTTCCCCGTATTCCTGTTATCATTCTCCTGTTAGTTATTTTCGATCACGGAATTTTCCCTCTTATTCTAGCGATGACAATAACCGGCTGGATACCTATAGCACGCATTATTTACGGCCAATTTCTATTATTAGAAAATAAAGAATTTGTTTTATCCGCCCGAGCATTACAAGCATCTACTTTCCATATTTTAAGAAAACATCTTCTTCCAAATACCGTGGGCCCTATCCTTTCTACTTTAATTTTTACAATTCCTAATGCTGTTTATACGGAAGCCTTTATCAGTTTCTTAGGCGTTGGAATACAACCACCTTATGCGAGTCTAGGAACTCTTGTAAAAGAAGGTATTCATTCTTTAGATTATCATCCTTGGCTCTTCTTTATACCGTCTTTTTTTATGATTATTGTGTCTACAAGCTTTAATTGTATTGGTGAGGGGTTACGAACAAAATTGTTAGAGGAAAATACTTTTGTCTAAAGATTTATTAAAAATTGAAAATCTGGTCGTTTCCGTAAAAGACACCCATCAGCGACTAGTGAATAAGTTATCCTTCACTATCAAACGGTGCCACAGTTTGGCTCTTGTAGGAGAAAATGGCTCAGGGAAGACAACAGTTTCCAAAGCTGTACTTGGCTTTCTACCAGATAACTGTCACATTCAATCAGGGAAAATTTTGTATTCCGGTGTGGATATTACGCATCTATCCCGCAAAAAACTTCAACAGATTCGAGGGAAAAAAATTGCAACAATTTTTCAAAATGCCCAAGGCGCCCTTACCCCATCTATGCGCGTAGGAGCTCAAATTGTAGAGACTTTACGACATCATTTCGTAATGTCGAAGGAGGAGGCTTTAGCTAAAGCATACGAGCTTCTTGTAAACGTGCACATCGAATTCCCAGATCGTTGTTTACAACAATATCCTTTTGAATTGAGCGGCGGCATGTGTCAACGGATTAGTATTGCCATAGCCTTAGCGACCAATCCCGAATTAATCATCGCGGACGAGCCTTCAACAGCTCTAGATTCCATATCGCAAGCCCAAGTACTCCGTGTCTTAAAGCAAATCCACCAAAACAATTCCACAGCTCTGTTACTCATTACTCATAATCTTGCTTTGGTATCCGAACTTTGCGATGAAATGGCCATCATACGTCATGGAGAGATTATAGAACAGGGGCCTGTACAGAGGATCTTAAATTCTCCTCATCATCCTTATACTCAAAAATTAGTCAATGCTGTTCCTAGAATTCCAAATATTCGAAATCCTTTATCTTCAGAACTTCTTGCAACAACAGCACATTAACCCTTTGATCAATCACAATGTCTAGATTAGTTACAATTAAACATCTTTCCCTTACCATTCGGAAACAGCTTATTCTAAACAATATTCATCTTGAATTACATCGAGGAGAATGTCTAACAGTCGTTGGAGCAAGTGGATCAGGGAAAACTTCTTTGGCTTTGACAATTTTAGGACTACTATCCCCAGATTCTCAAGATGCGATAACTTTTCATCTTCCTCCAAAGACTCCAAGAGCAAAAGCTGTGCAAATGATCTGGCAGGACGTTTATAGTAGTCTCAATCCTATGATGACAGTTCAAGAAATCATCGCAGAACCTTTA
>NZ_JAFUQR010000003.1 GCF_017472245.1 Chlamydia sp. | reverse complement strand
TATGATGACAGTTCAAGAAATCATCGCAGAACCTTTAAACATTTTAGGTGTATTTTCTAAAAGCCAGCAACAAGAAGAAATTGATTATGTCTTAAAATTAGTTAATCTCCCTAAATCTTTCTTATCTCTACGTCCCAATAAACTAAGTGGGGGTCAACGCCAGCGTGTAGCAATAGCAAAAGCTCTAATCTGTAAACCAGAATTAATTATTTGCGACGAGCCATTATCAGCTTTGGATACCATGAATCAGAGCCTAATTCTTAATTTATTTCAAAAAATTAAAAATCAGTATAACAATGCTTTTCTGTTTATTACCCATGATATGTCAGCAGCCTATACTTTAGCTGATAGAATTGCTGTTATGGATTGTGGATCTTTAGTGGAAGTTGCTTCTAAATCAGAAATTTTTTCTTCGCCTAAACATGTAAAAACTCGTGAGCTTCTTGATGCTATTCCGTCATTTACTTTTACTTTTTGATAACCTCTGTTATCTTGGTGCTCTTTGTTAATGCTTTTTTTTTTCATAAAATTATAATAACGTCGCATGCTCTCGAGCTGTTATCTTTTGCATGTTAACCTGATGTGGTTTAGATTCTTTCTTCCTGCTTAGACGCCTCGGTTTTGTAAGTTACTGCTCGCGGTGTTTGTTTTTGTGAAATTTTTCATACAGAACTCGAATTTTCCGCACATAGAGAGTCATTGACAGAAGATTTTTGGCATGCTACGACCGAGAAACAAACGGTTATTCACAAATCCTCAGAACTGGAGTACTTCTGACGATGGAAATCTCCCATATTTTGGAAGACCTTGTTTATGACAATGGTGTTCTTCCTAGAGAAGCTATAGAAGCTGCGATCGTCAAGCATAATCAAATCACTCCTTATTTGCTCAAAATTCTACAAGAAGCTATTGATCATGTGTCAGATATAGTTGATGATGACTGTTACCAAGGTCATCTTTACGCAATGTATCTCTTAGCTCAATTTCGCGAAACTCGTGCTCTCCCCCTTATTATTAAGTTATTCTCTTTCGAACAAGATATCCCTCATGCAATTGCTGGAGACGTACTTACAGAAGATCTCTCCCGCATCTTAGCTAGTGTTTGTGATGATGTTTCTCTTATCAAAGAGCTCATTGAAACTCCTCGCGTAAATCCTTACGTGCAAGCGGCAGCTATTTCTAGTTTAGTCTCTCTTGTTGGAATTAGAAAATTTTCTAGAGAAGCAGCTATTCGCTATTTTGGAGAATTACTCAATTATCGATTAGAAAAACGGCCCTCTTTTGCTTGGGATAGCCTGGTGGCGTCTATTTGTGCTCTTTACCCTAAAGAGCTTTTTTATCCCATCAGCAGAGCCTTTTCTGCTGGTTTAATAGACACATCTTTCATCAGTATGGAAGATGTGGAAACGATTATCCACGAAGAATCTATTGACTCTTGTTTACAGGAAGTTTTCTCCTCAACAGATCTTATTGATGATACCTTGGAGGAAATGGAGAAATGGTTAGAAAGATTTCCTTTTGAGTCATAGGTCATTACTCAAATAAATTATAGGGAGCTATGAACAAACAAAAACGCTTCTTATCGCTTGTATTTTTGACGTTTACCCTTTTGGGGATTTGGTTCTGTCCGCATTCTGATGTTATAGACACCAGAGCATGGCATTTATTCGCGATATTTACTACGACCATTCTTGGAATTATCCTACAGCCAGCTCCTATGGGAGCTGTTGTTATTATGGGGATTTCCTTATTACTTGTTACTAAAACTCTAACTTTAGATCAGGCCCTATCTGGTTTCCATAGTCCAATCGCTTGGCTAGTTTTCCTCTCTTTTTCTATAGCAAAAGGAGTGATCAAAACAGGGCTTGGTGAGCGTATAGCCTATTTTTTTGTAAAAATGTTAGGAAAAAGCCCTTTAGGGCTTAGCTATGGACTTGTTCTTACAGATTTTATGCTGGCTCCTGCTATTCCAAGTTTAACGGCTCGAGCCGGGGGTATCCTTTTCCCTGTGGTCATGAGCCTATCTGAATCGTTTGGAAGTTCTGTAGAGAAAGGCACAGAAAAACTTCTCGGCTCTTTTTTGGTTAAAGTAGCTTATCAAAGTTCTGTAATCACTAGTGCGATGTTTTTAACGGCTATGGCTGGGAATCCTATTGTTTCCGCCCTGGCAGGACATTCCGGAATCTCTTTAACATGGGCTATTTGGGCTAAAGCTGCTATTTTCCCCGGGATCATTAGCTTAACTTGTATGCCTTTTGTACTTTTTAAACTGTTCCCTCCACAAATTACTTGCAGTAAAGAAGCTGTTGAAACTGCAAAAATCCGCTTAAAAGAAATGGGGCCCTTAAAACAAGGAGAGCGGTGTATTCTATTTATTTTCTTGCTTTTGATAACTTTATGGACTCTCGGAGATTCTATAGGAATTTCTGCAACTACAACAGCTCTTGTAGGGTTATCGTTATTAATTTTAATGAATATTTTAGATTGGCAGAATGACGTCCTTTCCAATACAACTGCCTGGGAAACCTTTATCTGGTTCGGAGCTTTAATTATGATGGCTTCGTTCTTAAGTTCTTTTGGTTTTATTCATTTCGTAGGAGATTCGGTTATTGCAGTTGTTAAAGGGTTGTCTTGGAAAATTGGCTTCCCGATACTATTTTTGATCTACTTTTACTCACACTATCTGTTCGCGAGTAATACAGCTCACATTGCCGCTATGTATCCCATTTTCCTTACAGTTTCAATCTCTTTGGGAGTCAATCCTATGTTTGCAGCATTATCTTTAGCTTTTGCTAGTAATTTATTCGGAGGACTCACACACTACGGATCAGGGCCAGCTCCCTTGTACTTTGGATCACAATTAGTTTCCGTACAAGAATGGTGGCGTTCTGGTTTTATTCTTAGCATAGTCAACTTGATTATTTGGTTAGGGTTAGGAAGTTGGTGGTGGTATTGTTTAGGATTAATCCACTAAATCGTTTGAGAGAGAGCTTATGTCGCCAGGAAAACATTCTTCTCTTTGTCAAAAGACCCCTCCTTTATGCAGGGAACTTCAAAAAGCCCCTGCCCTCCTTTTAACGGAAGATACGAGATTTAGCACTCTTCTTAATGAGCATATCGAGACTGTGGCAGAGCTATTTCCGTATACCTATGCGTCTCCTTATCGCAAATTTTCTCCTAAATCGGATCTTTCTGTAGACGTTACTCCTCTTAAAGTCGGCGTTATGCTCTCTGGAGGTCCTGCTCCTGGAGGACATAACGTAATTTTGGGCCTACTTCATAGTATCAAAAAATTACATCCCGAAAGTCGGCTTCTGGGATTCGTTGGTGATGGTCAAGGTTTACTCAATAATAATACGGTAGAAATTACAGAAGAATTCATGAAAGAGTTTCGCAACTCTGGAGGCTTCAACTGTATAGGAACCGGTCGAACAAATATTATTACTGAGGAGAATAAAGCTCGTTGTTTGCAAACAGCAAACCAACTAGATTTGGATGGACTCGTCATTATTGGAGGGGATGGATCCAACACAGCCACAGCAATTCTTGCAGAATATTTTGCTCAAAATCAAGCAAAAACGGTTCTAATTGGCGTCCCTAAAACTATAGATGGAGACTTACAACACTTATTCTTAGACTTAACTTTCGGCTTTGATACCGCAACCAAGTTTTATTCATCCATTATCAGCAATATTTCTAGAGATGCTTTGTCTTGCAAAGGACATTACCATTTTATCAAACTGATGGGACGTTCTTCTTCACATATTACACTAGAATGCGCATTACAAACTCACCCGAACATTGCCCTTATCAGTGAAGAGATCGCAGAAAAAGGAACTTCTCTTACAGAACTCATACACAACATCTGCGAAACTATAGCAGACCGAGCAGCTATGGGGAAATATCATGGAGTAGTTCTAATTCCAGAAGGAATTATTGAGTTCATTCCAGAAATACAAGCTTTGGTTAAAGAAATTGAATCCATTCCCGAGCAAGAAGATCTTTACCAGGCATTATCTCCATCATCTCAACAACTTTTAAGTAAATTCCCTGAAGATATACGCCAACAGTTGTTGTATCACCGAGATGCGCATGGAAATGTCTATGTATCTAAAATCAGTGTCGATAAACTTCTTATTCATCTTGTTCAGCAATATTTAGAAGCACATTTCAAGCACGTTCCCTTCAATGCTATTTCTCATTTTTTAGGCTATGAAGGACGCTCAGGAACCCCCACTCGTTTTGATAACATATACAGCTATAATTTAGGGTATGGTGCTGGGATTCTCGTCTTTAATCGCTGTAACGGATATTTATCCACAATAGAAGGATTAACTAATCCTGTTGAAAAATGGCGATTACGAGCGTTACCGATTGTGCGCATGTTAACAACGAAAACAAATAAAGATGGCAGTATTCACCCTTTGATTAAAAAACAGTTAGTAGATATCTCCAGCCCAGTTTTTAATAAATTTTCACTATATCGTAAAATTTGGGCTTTAGAAGATTCCTATCGCTTTGTCGGTCCTTTACAAATATGTTCTCCGGAGGATTCTTACTCTGATGATTTTCCTCCTTTAATTTTATTTTTAAATCATAACGAATGGCAAAAACGCTGCTCCATTTGTTTAGAAATCCCTGATCAGGATTATTAATAGTCCATTGGACATCAACTAGAACGCATTCTCTATTATGATTAATCAGTGCTGCTATTTTCCTCATTCTAAGAAAATTTTTGAGATTACCTTATTGAATAATGTCTCTTCTGTAGGTGTTTTACATATCCCCAATTCTCAAGATAAACATTTTCCTTTAGTCATTGTGTTACACGGATTAGCCTCTAACAAAGTTGGAACAAAACGCTCACACCTTTATTTAGCTAATCATCTTATACAAGCAGGTATTGCAGTGCTACGTATGGATCTTCCTGGTCATGGTGACGCAGAAGGTTTTATCCATGAATTTTCTCTTAATGATTATATTCAAGCCTCGCAACGCATCATAGAATTCGGTCTTTCTCTTCCCATTGCTAATGATTCTGTTGCTCTTTTTGGTTCTTCTTTGGGAGGCAGCTTAGCTCTACTTAACCTACCACACTTTCCTATCGTCCAACATCTTGCCATCTGGGCTCCCACAATTCAGGGATCTTTGTGGTTAGAAGATGTTGCACAATTGACGTCTTTGCCACAAAATGTCTCGTCTGAAAACTTTTTTTATCAAGGAATCCCTCTTGGGAAAGAGTTTTGTTCGCAATTTATTGAATTAGATACCTTAAAAGTTCTTTCTAAGATCCCCAAACAAACTTCTATTCTTTATTTACAAGGAGAAAATGACCCTGTTGTATCTACTCGTCACCAGGCTCTTTTTGCAAAAACGTTTTCAGGAGAAGCTTCCTATCGCATCTACCCTAAAATGACTCATCATCTTTGCGTTGATTCTGAGGCTTTTCGAGATCTTGTAAATTGGATAAAAAATCAATTATTAGGCACATCATGGAGCTACTCTCTGTAAATAAGAGTTATTTTGAACTTCAACGGCTGCATTACCGTCCAGAAACACTCGCTTTATTAGATGGTCTGTGTTCTTTACATGTCCAAGAGTCGACTTCTTCTGATGCTGCTCCAAGTTCATTAGTAGAGCGTATTCCACACTTATGCTCTCTTCCAGATCTAATTATCCGAAAAGGAGAGTTCTCTCCTTCTATACCTTTACGTATTGGAGTTTTGCTTTCAGGGGGACAAGCTCCTGGGGGACATAATGTAGTAATTGGATTATTCGAAGGTTTACGAGCTTTTAATAAAGAAACCAAGCTTTTTGGTTTTATTAAAGGCCCTTTAGGGCTGATCAGAGGGCTATATAAAGACTTGGATATCTCCGTTATTTATGATTATTACAATGCTGGAGGGTTCGATATGCTCTCATCCAGTAAAGAAAAAATCAAAACTAAGGAACAAAAAAGCACCATCCTCGCTACTGTAAAAAAAATGAAATTACACGGTTTACTTATTGTAGGAGGAGACAATTCCAATACGGATGCGGCGATGCTAGCAGAATATTTTATCGAGCACAACTGCCCCACAGCTGTAATTGGAGTTCCTAAAACTATAGATGGAGTCTTAAAAAATGCTTGGATTGAAACTCCTTTAGGCTTTCATACATCATGCCGTACGTACTCAGAAATGATTGGAAATTTAGAAAAAGATATTCTTTCTACTCGAAAATATCATCATTTCGTCAAATTAATGGGAGAACAAGCTTCTCACAGTACTTTAGAATGTGGTCTGCAAACTTTTCCTAACATAACATTAATTGGAGAAGAAGTAGCCATTGAGCACCCATCTTTACAAAGCCTAAGTTACAGTATCGCTAAAGGACTTGTTGAACGCTTCCGTAACGATAGGAATTACAGCACAATTCTTATTCCTGAAGGCTTAATCAAACAAATTCCGGATATGAAGCAATTAATTCAAGAGCTGAATATTTTAATTGCTAAAGGTTTGTTCTCAGTTTCTAATTTCGACCAGCATCTATCTCAAAAGGCTCTTCAAACTTTTTCATCTCTTCCAGAAAATGTTCGTGATCAGCTGCTTTTTAATCGAGACTCATATGGCAATATTCATGTATCCAAAATTGCGATAGAAGAACTTTTGGTCTCTTTAGTTCGCGATGAAATAGCTAGACTGGAACCAACTATGCTATTTTCTCCCGTAACACACTTTTTAGGCTATGAATCCCGAGCCAGTTTTCCTTCAAATTTTGATTCAAATTATGGTTTAGCTTTAGGAATAGCTGCCTCTTTATTTTTAGTAAGAGGGAAAACTGGATACATGGTAACAATAGGGAATTTGGCTGAAGAATATACTCAATGGACAATGGCAGCAACACCATTATACAAAATGATGCATATAGAAAAACGGTTTAATGAAGAAACTCCGGTGATTAAGACAGATTCTGTATCTCCTAATTCTGCTGCAGTACAATATTTACATATAAAGAGAGAAGTTTGCCTACTGAAAGATTCATATAGGTTTCCAGGGCCTTTACAATATTTCCAAGAACAGGCTCTCGTTGACCAACGCCCTTTGACACTTCTGTGGGAGAAGAACAAATTATCAGAGGAAAACGCAGATAAATTGTAAAAAGAAAGCGGGAGATAGCGGTAGTCGGACTTGAACCAACGACACGCGGATTATGATTCCGCTGCTCTAACCACCTGAGCTATACCGCCTCAAACCAACAAAAAAAATAGCGGGAGAAGGATTCGAACCTCCGACCTTTGGGTTATGAGCCCAACGAGATGACCACTACTCTATCCCGCGATAGAAAGCCCAAGACTATCATGTTTTTAGATTTTTATGCAAGTAATTTGGTTCTTTAATATTTCCCAGGTTTGCTTAAAGCTTTTCTCTTCATTCAAGAACGCTTTTCCCCTTTCAATGTATGCTTGACGTTTCTTTTCGTCTTGAAGAAGATCTAAAACAACATTTAAAAGAGTTTCTTTATTCACACTAACCCCGATTTCTTTTTTCCGCAAAAGCTCTGCCAGAGTAGACTGAGAATAAATATGTGGCCCAAACATAAGAAGAACATCTTTTTGAAGAGGTTCTAATAAATTATGTCCTCCTACAGCAGGATCAAAAGTTCCTCCTACGAAAGCTATATCCGCAGCAGCATAAACATCTTTTAGGATGCCTAGCATATCCATGATTATTGAATTGTATTGTTGAAAAGATGCTTTTTGACTCCATAATCCGAATGCAACTCCGGATTTGTCTAATAATTTAGCATGCTCTTTAATCTTTTCAAGATGTCTAGGCACCCACAAAATCTTTGTAGAAAAATTGTGAAGGTCCTGAGCAATCCTTGACCAAACCTCTACATCTTTAGGGTGTACAGAACCTAGAATGATCAATCGATCATTGGAAGATAATTTTAATCTCTCTCTCCATAAACTTCTGTTATTTACACTGCTAGGTTTTTCTGTGAATATTTTAATATTCCCAGTAACATGTATTTTTTTTGAAGAGATGCCTATTTGCATAAACCGTTGTTTATACAACTCATCCTGTAGTATAAATAAATCCAAGGGTGAAAAACAGTTTCTTCCTAAACGTTTTAAGAAAGCAAAACGTTTGCAAGAATGTTGGGAAAGCTTCCCATTAATTAGGAAAGCTTTTGCTCCCAAACGCTTAGCCTCAGCTAAGAAATGTAACCAGCAATCCCCTTCTGAAAAAACAACAATATTAGGAAGAAGACTCCTTACGACAGGTTTAATAATACAGCTTAAATCAAGAGGCAAAACGAAAACTGTCGCTCCTAAAGGCTCATATAAACGTCTTGCAGTGTGTACCCCAGACTCAGAACATGCTGTAATAACAAAACGCCATTCGGGGAACTCTTCTTTCCATTTATTAATAATTGGAACTAAAAGAGAAACCTCTCCAACAGATGCTCCATGAAACCAAGCTAATGGCCCTTTCCCTTTAACTTGAGGTTTCTTTATTCCAAAACGCATTTGCCAAGAACCAACATACTTTCCATGAACAAATACTTTGTAAAAAATACGTGGCGCAGCAACACAAAAAGCACAAATTAAAAACACATCGTAGAGACGAGAAATTAACCAACGTCTTATCATACAACAAAGTTTACTAGTCGATTAGGAACAAAAACAGCCTTCCGTATTTCTCTTCCCTCCAAGTATTTAGACACGGCTTCTCGAGCTAACATAAGAACGTCTTCTTGATTCGCATTTTTACCAACGTCTAATCGAGCTCGAAGCTTACCATTTACCTGAATTACTATAGTAACTGTATGCCCTTCTAAGTACTCAGGCAAAGCCTTAGGCCAACCAGCCTGCTCAATGCCTGGAGGATTTCCCAAATAAACCCACAACTCTTCACTAATATGAGGAGCAATAGGAGCTAAAACTCGCACAACCATTTCTACAGCACATTTTGAATAGACAGGAAGTTTCACAAATTCATTAATAAACTCCATAAAAGAAGACGGTATCGTATTCAAAGACAATTTCTCAATATCATCTGTTACTTGTTTCACAAGTTTGTGAGCTAAGGATAACGCCTCGAAAGACTCTTCTTCTTTTACCTGAGAAGAAGTGACTATCTCATAAAAACGATTTAAAAACCGTCTACAACCAGCAACTCCCTGATTAGACCAAAGTTTATTTTTATCTAAAGGTCCAGAAAACATTGCATACATCCGAACAGCATCTGCTCCAAACTCGTCTATCAAAGTTTGTGGATCAACCCCATTCAACTTAGATTTAGACATTTTTTCTTGACGCACCTCAAGTTTCTCTCCAGAGGGAGCAAACCATAACCCATTTTCTTCTTTAGCTGTTTCAGGAGCTATATATCCCTTACCAGAAATCCGATAAGAAGTTGCTAAAACTAATCCTTGATTAACTAGTTTCTTAAACGGTTCCGGTGTAGAAACAATTCCCGCCTCATAAAAAACTTGATGCCAAAAGCGCGCATATAAGAGATGCAATACAGCATGCTCAGCTCCACCAATATATAAATCAACTGGCATCCAGTATTGCTCTTTTTCCTTCGCCCAAGGAGCCGCAGAGTTATGTGCATCACAAAAACGCAAATAGTACCAACAAGAGCCCGCCCATTGAGGCATGGTGTGTGTTTCCCGTCTGCCTTCTTTTTGTGTCTCTGAATCAAAAAGATGCACCCACTCTTTTACTTTAGCTAAAGGCCCTAATCCCACACCTTCAGGACGATAATCTTGGATTTCAGGAGGAAGCAAAGGAAGTTCATCATCTCGTAAAGGACGACAAGAACCATCTTCAAAATGAATAATGGGAATAGGTTCTCCCCAATAACGTTGACGAGAAAACAACCAGTCTCGCAATTTATAAGCAATCTTTGCTGCTCCAAGATTTTTCTTCTCTAAAAAACTAATTACATACTGTTTAGCTTCTTCTCCAAAAAGCCCATCTAGACAAAAATCTTCATGACAGCTGTTGATACATGCACCATCTTCATGAATAACAGAAACAATAGGTAGATCAAATTGTTGGGCAAATACCAAATCTCGCTCATCATGAGCAGGAACTCCCATAACAGCCCCTGAACCATAGCCCATCAGCACATAATCGGCGATCCAAATAGGAATAGGTTGTTGAGTAACAGGATGTCTTGCATAAGATCCAGTGAAGACCCCACTTTTAGTTTTTAATTCACTAATGCGGTCTCGCTCACTTTTACTTTGAGTTTCTCTAACATACTGGGCAATAGATGCTTCTTGTTCGTCAGTAGTTAGGAGATCAACTAAAGGATGTTCAGGAGCCAATACTAAAAAAGAAACTCCCATTAACGTATCAGGTCTTGTTGTGAAAACCTCTACATCCCCCTGTTCTGTTGCAAATTTTACAGAAGCTCCTACAGATCTTCCAATCCAATTTCTTTGTAACTGCTTAACACTTTCCGGCCAATCCAAATCATCCAATCCAGCTAAAAGCTGATCAGCAAAAGCTGTTATGCGCAATACCCACTGGCGAAGCATTCTTCTTTCAACAGGATACCCTCCATCGATAGAAAAACCATTTTCTACTTCTTCATTAGACAGAACAGTACCTAATTCTGGACAATAATTCACTGCCATGTCAGCCATATAGGCCAATCCTTTTTCATAAAGGATCAAGAAAAGTTTTTGGGTCCATTTATAGTACTCTGGGTCAGAAGTAGCAAACTCTCGAGTTTCATCATAGGAGAAACCCATTGAGGTCAACTGCTGTTTAAAATTGGCAATATTCTTTTCGGTAGTTTCTCGCGGGTGTGTTCCTGTACGGATGGCATATTGCTCTGCAGGAAGCCCAAAACTATCCCATCCCATAGGATGCAAAACAGAAAATCCTTGCGCACGTTTATACCTTGCAACAATATCGGTAGCTGTGTAACCGATCAAATGGCCTACATGCAATCCCGCCCCAGACGGATAAGGAAACATATCCAAAACATAGTACTTAGTTTTAGTTATATCCTCTTCTGCTTTAAAAGTTTGTTTTTCTTTCCAAAATCTTTGCCATTTCTCTTCTATGAGACCGGGATCGTAGCGCATAGCACCTAACCTGTTGTTACTTTTATGGTACGCCCCCTTTACAACTACCTTGCACTGAGGGAGAAATAATCGCTAAACATACACTATATTTAAGATCGAAATCAAGTCCTCTCCCATCTCCTAACCAGTTATCTTTTTTTTAATATGCTCCTAATATACACTCTTTCTTTGTTGCTTTCTAAAGGATGATTATGTCCCACCTTTTCTTCAAGGCTTGTCAGTATTTCCCTGGAGGAGTTAATTCCCCGGTTCGAGCCTGCCAATCCGTTAATATTATCCCTCCTGTAGTCGCTTGCGCTTCAGGCGATTCGTTTACAGACTCTCAAGGTAAAACATATATTGATTTTTGCGGATCCTGGGGTTCTCTCATTCATGGGCATAGTCATCCAAGCATCTGTGAAGCAATTCAGCAAGGCTTAAAAAAGGGCAGCTCCTATGGTCTTACTTCTGAACAGGAAATTTTATTTGCTGAAGAGATTTTTTCTTATTTAGATATCAAGACCAATTATAAAATTCGCTTCATGTCAACAGGATCAGAAGCTACTATGACCGCTGTTCGCCTTGCGAAAGGTATCACAGAACGTCCAATCATTATTAAATTCTTAGGATGCTATCACGGACATGCTGATATTTTTTTACAAGAGATACCTGTTAACCAAGAAATTTTAGAGTCCTTAGATCTATCTAGGCCCCTTACACTTTCTCTTCCCTTTAACGATCTTTCTTTTTTTCAAGATGTTATGAACAACATAGGTCACAAAGTCGCAGGGGTTATCTTTGAGCCTATGTGTGCAAATATGGGAGTAGTTCTCCCTTCCTCCAATTTTATAGAAGGCATTATTCAAACTTGTAAGAATGTTGGAGCTCTCTCTATTATGGATGAAGTCGTTACAGGATTCCGAGTAGGTAAAGGTGGAGCTACAGCCCTATACCAGTTAAAGCCAGATATTCTTGTTTTCGGGAAAATTTTAGGAGGGGGGTTACCTGCATCAGCCGTTTGCGCTTCGGCAACAATTATGGACTGTCTGGCTCCTAAAGGGAAGATTTTTCAAGCCGGAACATTGTCCGGTAATCCTTTGGCTATGATTGCAGGAAAAACTTCTGTAAATCTTTGTCGAAAAGAAAATTTTTACACGCAACTCGCAGATATTGAGGAGTTATTTTTGTCTCCCATAGAAAAAATGATCCAAACTTCAGGAATCCCTGTTACGCTTGTCCGATATGGAAGCCTCTTTTCCTTTTTTTTCAGTAAAAAACAGCCTCATAACTTTGCTGAAGTTAAGCTTTGTAATACAGAGTTCTTTCAAAAATTTTACCAATATTCTTTTTCTAAAGGAGTATACCTATCTCCATCTCCTTTTGAAGCTAGCTTCTTATCTACAGCCCACTCCACGGAAAATCTTAGCTATGCCCAACAAATTTTGATGGAGAGCTTAGAAAAAGTTTTTTCTTTAGTTTAATAGCAAATTTTCGGGAACTGTTGATAGCGAAGCAAAACGCCCCCCTAAATTTTGTAAAACAAAAGACCACAGGTTTTCTGGATGTACAGTAAAAACAAGTTCCTGGCTTGCAGGAGCCAAAAACCACAATCCCTCTAAAAATTCTTTTTCTAATTGACCACCCTGCCAACCACTATACCCAAAGCATAGAAGTACCTTTTCATCATGAGCTCTCTCTTCTTTTTCTTGAATAAAGGAAAAATCTCCTCCAAGAAATACTGAGGGGCAAATTTCTATAGAAGGATTAGTACTTTCTGAACCTGTATGTAATAGCATGATCTGGTTCGCCTGCAAAGGGCCTCCCATACAAAACCGTACTCTGGACTCATCAAAGTAATCCATAGGGAAAATTTCTTCGGGAGATTCTATCTCCAAAGTTTTATTAAGAATCAATCCAAAAGATCCATTTGGACTGTGTTCACAGATTAAAACTACACTTCTTGAAAAAACTCCTCCATTTACCTCAGGAGAAGCTACTAACAAAGAACCTTTTTCTAAAAGAGCATAAGGAAGTTTTGTCATGATACCTGACTAATAAAAACTAATCTTCATATGGGATAGTTTCATCAAAAATAGATTTCACGCATAAAATAGGTGCCTGATACCTAATAGCTAAAGGAATGCTATCACTAGGACGAGCATCTATATCTACTATATACAAATGATCTTCTCGCTTCTGTTCTAAAAACAATCGTGAATAAAAAACGTTATCTCTATATTCCGTGATAACGACCCTTGCGACAGATATATCAAAACCCGTCAAAACAAAGTTAAGGATGTCATGCGTTAAGGGACGCGAACAACGTTCCTCTTCTACCTGATCCCTCAGTCTTTTGAAAGAAGCATCCATTGACACGTGGCCATAAATAGCGAACTGCTTTTCATCCGTTCCTAAAACGATACCTGCATAATTATGAAAATTCACCAATTTGTGAAAATTTACCAAAACTAGGGAGGTATCCCTTACGATTTCTCGATCAATATTCATTACATACTTCTTTTCTGGACTATAGAACCATCGGCGTAACCTATCCACACCTCGGCCTTTGCTATAACAAACCCGACATCAATAATGCCATGAATTTGTAATAATCTGATAAGATCCGCTTCAGGATTAGTGTAAGAAGCTGGAAAACTCACATCATAAATATAGTTACCATTGTCTGTGATAAAATACTCCCCTTGAGAATCTTTTCTCCATTTTCCAAAATATCCGAGTTGATTAAGTTTTTTTTGAACTGAAGAATAACCAAAAGAAGAAATTTCAACAGGCAAAGGGAACTTTCCTAGTACGGGAACAAGCTTACTTTCATCTACTAAAATAATATTATGCTTCCCATTTTGCAAAAGAATTTTTTCTCGGAAAAGAGCTCCTCCCCCTCCTTTAATCATACGCAAACTCGAATCTACTTCATCTGCCCCGTCTACAACTAAATCTAAATCTTGTGACAATGCTTGATCCAACAAAGGGATTCCCAATTGTTGAGCTAAGAGATGAGATACTTTTGAAGAAGCAACAGCTGTAATAGCTAGCCGTTCTTGCTGAATACGTTCCCCTAAAGCTAAAATAAATTCTCTAGCTGTGGATCCACTCCCTAACCCTATACGCATCCCAGGCTTTACTAAAGCTACGGCTTTTAGTGCTAACCTTCGTTTTATAGGAGAAAAATCTTCAGAAAAAGAACGTGCTAATTGTCTAGACATAAGCCTCTCCAAGCGATCTAAAAAGGGAGTTTCCCCCTTTCTTCAAACAGCAATCCTACAACCTTCTTAGGATTCCTTCAAACCTTTATCGGATGACTTAGTTAAACAATGTTGGCAAAGCTGTTCTCATTAAAGACAAATCTTTTATTCGCTGACAAAACTCTTCTGGATCTTTAGTACCGCAAATACTGGACAATTGTTCAATTTGTTTCACGGAGAAGATGCCCCTGACATATAAACCTAATAAAAATAGTGAAAGCACTTTTTCTAATAATTTTTTCTCTGAAGATGGTAAAAAGGTTCGCAATTTCTTCTGTAGTCCAACCTGTGCTAAAGAAGCGCTTAACCATAGAAAAATATTTTGTTCTGATAAAGGAGGATATGAATCAAACAAAATTTGTAATTGTTGCACAACACCAAGCATTTCTGCAAAATCAGTCTCAAGATTTGCAGAAGTAGCTTTCGTAATGATTCCCAAAACTCCCGAAGGAATTTTATCATTAAGATCTTCTAATAACTTTCTCAACTGTTTATCTGGGGATTCTTTCTTTTCTGAAGATTGCGCATCAAATTGCTTGGGAAGAACTCCTAAACAACGACGAGGATCTATATCTTCGTATAAACAATATACCTTATTTTTCTGCCCTTGTTTACTTGTCTTATCATCTTCGCGTAAAATATCCTGGATACCAGAAAACTGAGAAGCGCCCTGTGATAAACCACTTGCTAAAGTAATAGCTCCGATCACATTACCTGTATCCAAAAGATCGAGGATGCGCTCTTGTACAGCAATATCCTTATACTTTTCTACCACCAAACTTGCTAAATAGTGGTTATGTTCAGGGTTCCCTAAACACCAGCCCGAGAAAAAGATGTTTAAGGAAAGGAGTGCGCTTTCTAAAGCCAACTTTCTCTCACTATCATTTTCCAAGTCATCGTTCACAAGAATCCCTTTCTGAGTCTTTTCAAGAAGAGATAGGAAGGGAGCTGCTATTTCCTCAGGATCGGAAAGAGCCCCGCATAACCAAATCATACCGTTAGAAAATCCCTGTTGAGATTGCAACATTTTCTCTGCATGACGCGTAATTTTTAGAATGGGATTTTTATCTGGTGAAAATGAAACTAAAAAAACTCCTGCTATATGGGAGGCTTCTATTGGGAAAGGCGCATTCTTTGTGGTAGGAATTAGATCACTAATTCCCTCACAAACTAAGGCAAACTCCTTTCTTACTTTTTCAAAATGCTGCTTATATTTTCGATGATCAACCATAATATTCTTCCGAGGGTCTTGCATTGCAAAGCCTTTAATTCCAATTCTGTTTGGAAGAAAACTATCACCTTTTTTGTCAAAAACTGCAGAAACAACACTATCCCGGCTTTTACGAAAAGTCCCCCAAATAGATGATTCTGAAAAATGATCTTGTAACTCACTACTTAAGAGCTTAACACGCATAGCCACAAGTTGTGCGTTTGCTATGTATACTAAAAAAGAAGCAGTTAACGCAACTAGCGATAAAGCAAATAAAACTCCCACAACAATTGTGGCAGCAACCGGGAATACGGGTACAGAAAACATTATCACAAGGAGAAGCAAGAGTGTGGCAGCAACAATAGCAGAAACAATCCCGATTACTTGGCTTTGTCTAGAACGAACAATAGCTTGGTCACACTTAGATTCTAAAACTCGATTAGCATCTCGAGAAAAATTTGAGGAATTTGAAAAGAAGTCTACTTGCATAAGAATGTTTTTTTCTTAATTTTAATACCCATTAAGTGTGAAAATCATTTTAACACAACACATCTTAGAAAGAAAAAAACACTAAATAGTCTATTTTAATTTTCGCAAAGATCTTAATAAAACTTCTGAAAAAACCTGTATCAAGAGTTACTCTTAATGAAATAAAGTTTGCATGCTAAGAAAAATTCATAGACAATCTGCTGTGTTGCATAGGCCCTTATGGAGAGCATGTTGCGCCTTTGGGGTTTCACACTTAAAACAGGAGCGCTCGCATGACAATACTTTTTGATCTTCTTGGCAAAGACGCCGATTATCTCCTTAATCATCAATGTGTTATAAAAAAAGAAAGTTTAACACTTCCTTCAGGCGACTTTGTATCACGCGTTTTTGCAGAATCGGATAGAAATAACCGGGTGCTCCGCTCTCTTCAACAAATGTTTGACCACGGCCGTTTAGGAGGAACAGGATACCTCTCCATTCTTCCGGTTGATCAAGGCGTGGAACATACTGCGGGAGCTTCTTTTGCTAAAAACCCTATGTATTTTGATCCAGAAAACATTGTACATCTTGCTATGGAAGCCGGTTGCTCTGCGGTAGCTTCTTCCTATGGAACTTTAAGTATTTTAGCTAGGAAATATGCTCATAAAATTCCTTTTTTACTTAAACTAAACCACAATGAGCTTCTGTCTTATCCGACGACATATCACCAGATTTTTTTCAGCCAAGTTGAAGATGCTTACAATATGGGAGCTGTAGCTGTTGGTGCGACCATTTACTTTGGATCAGAATCTTCAGCAGAAGAAATTGTTGCTGTTTCGAAGATTTTTTCAAAAGCAAGAGAACTGGGCTTAGCTACCGTTTTATGGTGTTATTTGCGTAATCCACACTTTGTCATTAACGGTGTCGATTATCATACTGCCGCAGATTTAACAGGGCAGGCAGATCATCTTGGAGCAACTTTAGGAGCTGATATTGTTAAACAAAAGCTTCCAACGCTGCAAGAGGGTTTTAAAACAATAAATTTCAGCAAAACAAACGATCTTGTTTATTCGGAGCTTTCATCAACTCATCCTATAGACTTATGCCGCTACCAGGTACTTAATAGTTACTGTGGGAAAATTGGTTTGATTAATTCCGGAGGCCCTTCTGGGGATAATGATTTTGCTGAAGCAGCGAAAACAGCAGTAATTAATAAACGAGCTGGTGGCATGGGCCTGATTTTAGGAAGAAAAGCCTTCCAGAGACCCTTCTCTGAAGGCGTCAGGTTACTCAATTTAATTCAAGATATTTACTTAGATCCGACCATCTCCGTGTCATAATTTAGAGGTATTCATGCATCATCGCAAATCTTCAACCCCATTAGGGACTTTTACTGTAGGGATGTTATCCCTTGCTGTCGTTATTAGTTTAAGAAACCTTCCTTTAACAGCAAAGCATGGTTTATCCACCCTCTTCTTTTATGCTTTGGCTGTAGCCTGCTTTATGATTCCTTATGCACTTATTGCTGCAGAATTAGCTTCTTTCAAACCTGAAGGCATCTATGTATGGACTCGTGATGCTTTAGGAAAACGCTGGGGATTCTTCGCCATATGGATGCAATGGTTTCATAATATGACTTGGTATCCAGCTATGTTGGCATTTATCGCTAGTACTTTAGTTTACCAAATCAACCCGGATCTTGCTAATAACCGGTTGTATCTAACATCGGTTATCCTTCTAGGTTTCTGGGGTCTTACTTTCTTTAATTTCCTAGGAATTGGCACATCCGCACTGTTCAGCTCTATTTGTGTAATTGTAGGGACCTTAATTCCTGGAGCTATTTTAGTCGCTTTTGCAGTTTACTGGATTCAAGGCGGGAACCCTATTGCTATCACTTTTTCCTGGAGCGAACTACTTCCAGATTTCTCTACCTCATCTTCTTTTGTTCTTTTATCCGGAATGCTCTTAGCATTATGCGGTTTAGAAGCAAATGCTAACTTAGCGTCAGACATGGTTGATCCCAAAAAAAACTATCCTAAAGCTGTATTCATTGGCGCCGTATCGACTTTAGCTATTTTAGTACTGGGATCGTTAGCCATTGCTATCGTCATTCCTAAAGAAGAAATCAGTTTAGTTTCTGGGCTCATTAGAGCGTTTTCTCTTTTTTTTGAAAAATACAACCTTTCTTGGATGACAGGTATTATTGTCGCAATGACGATTGCAGGATCTTTGGGAGAGTTGAATGCTTGGATGTTTGCTGGGACAAAAGGATTATTCATTTCTACTCAAAATGATTGTTTACCCAAAATTTTCAAAAAAACAAATTCTAAAGATGTCCCTACTAGTCTTATGCTCTTCCAAGCAGTTGTGGTCACTTTATTTACATTTGTATTCGTTTATGTAGATTCTGCGGACCTAGCTTACTGGATTTTAAGCGCGCTCAGCGTACAAATGTATCTGGTTATGTATATTTGTTTATTCATAGCCGGGCCCGTTCTTCGAATAAAAGAGCCAAAAGCACAACGACTCTACTCTGTTCCAGGTAGATTTGTTGGGATATGTATTCTATCAGCTTTGGGGATTTGCTCTTGTCTGTTTGCTTTAGGAATCAGCTTCCTTCCCCCTCAGACAGTAGTTTCTTTCTCAACTATGGGAAGAAATTTTGGTTATACAGCACTCCTGCTATTAGCCTTTGCCATTAATTGTTGCATTCCCTTCGGAATGTACTATTCCCATAAGAAACTAATTAAATAATTGTTTTTATGAAAAACGGTCTTCATAAAGAAGGCCGTTTCTTTCTAAAACTTCCCTAGATTTCTAATCTACAAATCTTTAAAATCCTTCTATGTTTACACTACAATATTGCCCTCCGTGGACAAAATCAGGGAAACGCGTTGAAAGCTTAGTTCGCAAAGCATTGTACACTCATGCTATGCTTCAAAAGCACACACATATTGCTGTTGCTTTAAGTGGAGGCAAAGACAGCTTGTCTCTGCTACTTATGTTAAAAGCTATTTCTGGTAGAGGATTCCCCGAGTTAACTATTCGCGCGATACATATCGGAGGAAAATATTCGTGTGGCGCAGCCGTTAGCGGTAACTATCTCTCCTCTATTTGTGACAAAATCCAAGTGCCGCTTGTTTCTATTCCTTCTTCTTATGAAACGGAAAATCCTGAATGTTATACCTGCTCTCGTATCAGACGTCGACTTCTCTTTGATACAGCTAAAACATTAGGAGCAACAGCTGTCGCTTTTGGACATCATCGAGATGATGTTGTTCAAACCACACTCATGAATCTACTTCATAAAGCAGAATTTGCAGGCATGCTTCCTGTAGTGGATATGGTTAACTTTGGGATCACAATCCTCCGCCCTCTTATTTTTATTCCAGAAGAATTAATCCGTAAGTTTGCTAAAGAAAGTGGTTTCGCGCGCATTACTTGTCGTTGCCCGGTCGTCTCTTTACGGACAAAAACAGAAGAAGCTCTAAAAACTTTAGAAACTATTTTTCCTCAAGCAAGACATAATATTGCTTTAGCTGTACAAGAAACGGGGCTTGTCAAGGCGAATAAAGTAGAAAAATACGACCCAATTTTATCATAGATCTAACTGTTTTAAATAAAAATTTTATCTACTATCTTGGTTTATTTTCCTTTTTATTCTAAAAGAATCTATTATCCGACATCTTTTTTCGCAAGTTTTTATGCGAAAAGAAAATTATCAAGAGGGCTTATGGCAGAAACACAAAGACTCAAAATTGTTATCACTAACGATGACGGCATTAGAGCCAGAGGCATTAGCTTGCTTGTCTCTTTGCTTAAAGAAGCTAATTTTGCCGATCTCTATGTCGTAGCTCCTCTAGAGGAGCAGTCCGGACGAAGTATGGCTTTTTCGCTAATAGAGCCGACAGCCCTAGAACCTTTCGATTATCCTCAAGAAGTCCAAGAAGCTTGGGTTGTTATAGGGACTCCTGTTGATTGTGTGAAATTAGCTATTGGAGAGCTTTTCAAAGACAATTTACCAGATCTGATCCTGTCTGGTATCAATAATGGGAAAAACTCTGGCAGGTGCCTTTACTACTCGGCAACAGTAGGAGCTATAAGAGAGGCAAATCTTCATGGGATCCCCGCAATAGCCTTTTCACAATGTGAAAACATTTCTTTTTTCCAAGAAGCTCAGATGGCCTCTTTAATTCGTTCCCTGTGCGAATTCACTGTTTTTCATAAACATCCCGATCCTCTGGGATTTAATGTAAATTTCCCTGCAAGCATTGATAACTTGCCTTGGAAAGGTATCCGCTTTACTCTATCTGGGGATGAGTTTTTATTTGGGATTCCAAGATTAGTTCGTACTGAAGGAAATCGTCGCTACTATACTCTTTATGATATGCGAGATAAGGTGTCGGGAGATCTTTCTGAAGAATATTTTGCTTTAGCGAATAACTATATTAGCGCTGCCCCGTTAATTTCAAAAAACACTCCTTTAGCAACTCTTTCTGAAGAAGAACTCTCTTTCCTTAAAAAGTCTTTCGAAGAATCTGTATCATGGGAGTCTTCTTTGAGCTTAGAAGAGGATTTAGCTTAACGCGTACGTACGTTGAATTTAAGAATTTCAGCGTACTTTTTTCAGAAAACCCCCTTTCATCTACAATAAAATCGTTTTTGTCTATTGCACTCGTAACCTTAAAAAATTAGAAGAAGACCATGTCCAGAATTACATTGATTGCGCAGCTTATCAAATGTAAGTATGCTTTGTTTGCATTGCTTTTTCTCGCTTCTTCTACATTATTTTGCTTTTCTTTACCGGATACTCCATTCCCGTTCTTTTCCTTGACTTCTTTAAATACACTAATTTTGGGGGGCTGTGCATTTTTTGTTGCTCGAGCTCTAGGAATGATTGTGAATCAGATTATTGATTGTACAATAGACGAACGCAATCCACGTACACAATTGCGCGTGCTTCCAGCAAAACTTCTTTCTATCAAATTTTCAATTCATCTCCTGATTTTCTGTTTAGTCCTATTTCTAAGCCTTTGTTGGTTATTCAATTTCTTGTGTTTTCTCTTCTCCATTCTAACTACTCTCGTAATGATTATTTATCCATATACGAAACGTTTTACCTTTCTTTGTCATTGGGTTTTAGGATTCGTATACTATCTAGCAATACTTATGAATTTTTTTGCTATCGTTGGGGCTCCCTCTTTCTTTCTATTCGGTATAGCTTCATTATTAGGCATTTCTTTCGGAATGATTATTGCTGCAAATGACATTATTTATGCTATTCAAGATATAGAATTTGATCAAAAAGAAGGTCTTTTTAGTATCCCTGCACGATTTGGAGCAAAACAATCTATCAAAATTGCTTCTGCAAATTTAATCGCCAGTGCAATCACTTACTTATTTTTAGGTTTTTTTGTTCCCAATAGACCGATCTTTTATCTATGCTCTCTTTTGCCCCTGGTGAGCATTTTTCGTACACTTAAGTACTATTCTGCAATCAACTTGAACTCTCAACAGACTCTTCAAGAAAACTTCTTTTTTGAAAATTTTTCCTTAGGTATCGCGTTTCTTGTTAATATGGTTGGATTATTTTTACTAGGAGGAAGTTCATGAAACGCTATGTTGTAGGCATTTCGGGAGCATCTGGTATTATATTAGCTGTAACACTAGTCTCAGAACTTGCTGAATTAGGACACCGTGTTGAAGTAGTTATATCGCCTTCTGCAAAAAAAACCTTATATTATGAATTAGAGGCAACTTCCTTTCTAGATACGATTCCACAACGGCTTTATGAAAATATTCATCTCCATCACATTTCATCTATCGAAAGTTCTTTATCATCAGGTTCAAGTTCTGTTGATGCAACCATCATCATTCCTTGTAGCGTTGCCACTATCGCAGCAATCTCCTGTGGCCTAGCAGATAATCTTCTCAGAAGAGTGGCCGATGTTGCTCTAAAAGAGAGAAGACCTCTTATTCTTGTACCAAGAGAGGCCCCTTTATCCGCAATACATTTAGAAAATCTGCTGAAATTAGCACAAAATGGAGCTGTTATACTTCCTCCTATGCCTATTTGGTATTTTAAACCTCAAACCGCTCAAGATATAGCCAACGATATTGTAGGAAAAATTCTAGCCATTTTACAACTAGATAGTCCCCTTATAAAAAGATGGGAGAACCCTAGCTAATGAGAGGTTCTTTTTTCGTTAATGACTTCATGTAAATTTTCAATAGCGATAAAGGCACTAGGATCTTCTCTGTGGACAATTTCTTTAAGTTGAGAAAGCTGCAAGCGCTCAACAACAATATAGAGAAGATTACGAGGCTCCCCAGAAAACCCCCCTTCTGCATGAAGATAAGTTAATCCAACTCCCAAGGTTTCCATTAGAATATTTCCTAATTTTCTAGGAGAAGAAGTAATAATCGTTACAGATTTGGTGTCTTCAAAGCCTAAAATAACCATATCCATAACCTTAATAGCTACCGCATAAGTCAACAAGGACATAAAAGCTGTGTGCCAATTGTGGTAAACGATACCGCCAAGGGAAAAGATAAAAAAGTTTACGAACAAGATGACCTGCCCGACTGTATACCCTCTCTTCTTATTTACAATGATTCCCAAAATTTCTGTCCCGTCAGTAGCCCCTCCATGACGAATTATCAATCCGCCTCCAGCACCCAAAACAACTCCACCAAGTACAATCGTTTCAATTTCTGACCCATCAAAAATAAACGGTTGCATCCCTAACCATTCGGGTAAGACCTCTATAAGCCATAACCAACAAGAGAATATAATAACTGCAGTTATCATCTCCACAACGAAGTACTTGCCGATGCGCTTGTAAGCAAGAATGATGAAAGGCAAATTAAACAACACTAAAAAAAGCGGCAGAAACTGTTTTCCAAAAGCATGAGCCGCTATCATGGATAGACCAACAATGCCACCATCAATCAGATCGTTAGGAGCAAGAACCATATGGACACCACAAGCGGCTAAAAAACCACCTATAATAAACCAACTGAGAGTCTTTGAGAAATATATGGGGAAACTAAACTTTGTGAAACGTATGGTATGAGCCATTGTTCACTCCTTGGTTGAAGCTCGCGAGAGACGGGGCTCGAACCCGCAACTTCC
>NZ_JAFUQR010000002.1 GCF_017472245.1 Chlamydia sp. | reverse complement strand
TATACAATAATTTTTTAAAAATGTAATGCAAAGAAGCAATGCCATGAATGGGTTCTGTCCCCGAACGATATCCTCCCTGTTGTCCCCCCCCTAAAATAAACGGAGACAGTTTCACGGTCGGAGCAATAAGGAGCACTCCTATTCCAGACAAAGCATGGAACTTATGTCCAGAAAACGCCATCAAAGAAACTCCTTCTGGAACCCGAATGACTTCTTTTCCCACAATGGCTGTAGCATCAACAATAAGCATTAGCTGACATTCTTTAGCAAACGTAGCTATAGCCTCAAGATCGATCCTTACTCCTATTTCACTGTTCACCCATCCCAAAACAATAGCGAACGTATTTGTCTGCAAGGCATTCTTAATCTGTTCTAAAGTAATAACGCATTCCCCTGGATTGGGATCTAAGTAAGTAACAGAAAGTTTAGCTTTTTTTAAAGGTTCTATAACTGCCGGATGTTCCATGCTCGAGGTAATCACATGGCTTCCCTCAGGAATATTTCGAATTGCAAGATTTAAACTTTCTGTAGCTCCTGCTGTGTAGATTACCCGGCATTTATCAAAACTTAAAACTCTTTCTATAAGAGCAGAAGTTTCTTTGACTAATTGTTTTGTTTTTTTTCCAAAACAATGAACGCTAGAAGGATTTCCAAACCCTCCCTCTTCTACAAATAAGGCATGCAAATACGTCAAGACGCCAGGCTCTATGAGAGCCGAAGCATTGGTATCCAAATATATCGTCATAACAACTAACGCATCCGAACAAGTATAACAGTAGCATTATCTCTACCGCCCCGACTGTTTGCTAGGGAAATAAGAATGTTTCCGCCTTCTTCTAAAGTAGTTGTCTGTGTTAAAATCTCCAGCATGTCGCTGTCAGAAACCGCGCTAGTCAAGCCATCAGAACAGAAAACAAACAAATCTTCTTTCTCGTAAGAAATCTCTCGAATATCAGGAGACACGTGAGGACGGCTTCCCAAAACATTTGTCAGAACGTGCCGCCAAGGATACCTTTTTACACTTTGTTTTGAAAGCCCATATCGAGATGCCAAATGATTTGCTAAAGAATGATCTTCCGTTAATCTCTCCAACATTTTGCGTCTTAGTCGATAAATGCGACAATCCCCTACATGAAATAACCAAGCCTTTCCTCTACGAAACTGCATGCAACTCAATGTGGTTCCCATTCCTTTGAATTGTTCATTCAACAGGCTTTGCCGATAAATTAGTGAGTTAACTTCTGATAAAATCGTTTTTATGGAGTTTTTATACTGATCGTCATTAAAGCGTTCTAAATCAACTTTGTGTAAATCAACGAGCTGCATAAGATTGTAGACAGCCTCATAAGAAGCAACCTCTCCAGCGCGATGCCCTCCCATTCCATCTGCGATAGCGATGATCTGAGAATCACAGTTTACCTGCCAAAAATCTTCATTATTATTTCTGACTAAACCGACATCGCTTAACCCAAAATACTCAAATTCCGCAACAATCATGACGCCCTCTCGTCTAGGAGCTTTCCATAGACGGTCGATACACTTCATCGCTTAAGACATTTGGAGGTATAGCAAAGTTTTTTTTTTAAAAGAATGTAAACTTTTGTTTATCAAAAGGACAATTGCCCTTGTAGATAAAAAGTTTGTTGATCGTATAACTTTGTAAAGTCTTCCTAAATGGAAGCATTTTACTCTGCCCAAAAAACAACGCTCAAGTATAGTTTTGTGTTCAAAGGTTGGTTCCTTTTCAACAAGCCAAACTTAGAGGATTTCGTAATGACAACGTGGACTTTAAATCAAAATAATCTCACAAAATTTCTCACTCACGCACAACTTGAGCCCTCTTTAGAAAGAGAAAGCGGGTTGATCTATATTACTATTCCTGCAGGAGAGCACGAACTTCCTCTTTTTTTTGTTATTCGTAATGAGGGCGAAGTACTACAACTAGTCTGTTATTTTCCCTACCAAATACAGCAAGGTCAACGTGATGCTACAGCAAGACTTTTGCATCTTGTCAACAGAGATATCGATATTCCAGGATTTGGGATGGATGAAGAACAAAACATTATTTTCTATCGATTAGTGATTCCTTGTTTGAAAGGAGAGATTAATGAAAATTTGCTACGAGTCTACATTGATACAATTAAATTAATCTGTGACAGCTTCTTCCATGCAATAGGACTAATTTCTACAGGAAACATGGATCTTGATGAGCTGAAAAAACAAGCAAACCTAGAAAACAACAATAAACAAGGCTGAGAGGGAGCGTGCCAGATTTAATCTTTTATGATACAGAAACAACAGGAACACAGATTGAAAAAGACCGTATAGTAGAAATAGCAGCCTACAATGGAACTACAGGAGAGTCTTTTCAAACTTTAGTGAATCCAGAAATTCCCATTCCAGCTGAAGCCACTAAAATTCACGGCATTACAACTTCAGAAGTCGCCAATGCTCCTAAGTTTCCTGAGGCTTATAAGAAATTTAGTAAATTTTGTGGTACAGACAATATTCTTGTGGCACATAATAATAACACGTTCGATTACCCACTATTGGCTAGAGAGTGTCGTAGACATGGTTTGTCTGAGCCTCAGCTCCGCACCATAGATTCTTTAAAATGGGCAAAAAAATATCGAACAGACCTACCTCAACATAGTCTTCAATATCTCCGCCAAGTATATGGATTTGAAGAAAATCAGGCTCACCGTGCATTAGATGACGTCATTACACTTTATAGAGTGTTTTCGGCTTTAGTTGGTGATCTGTCCCCTGATCAAATTTATGATTTACTGAATGCAACGTGTCATCCGAAGGTCTTTAAAATGCCTTTTGGCAAATATAAGGGGAAACCTCTTTCTGAGGTTCCTTCTAGCTACATTGATTGGTTACAAAAAGGAGATTATTTGCTACAACCTGAGAATAAAGAAATTAAAGCAGCTATTGAAGCCTACCAACAACTGAAATGACTTTTTCTGCAGCTTTTTCTCCTTGTCCTAATGATATCTTTCTGTTTCGGTCTTTTTTGGAAAAGCATAAGGGTTTTCCTGTTTTTCATCAGATTATGATTTCTGATATCGCTTCTTTAAATCATTACGCCTTAGAAGCGAACTTTTCGTTAGTTAAAATTTCTGCCAGTCTTTACCCCCTGATTGCAGATTCTTATGACATCTTAAATGTTGGTACCACTTTGGGATATGAAATGGGGCCTTTAGTTCTTTCTAAACAACTAGATAAACCTTTACACAATCTCGCTACCCCAGGAACAACAACAACAGCTCATGCTCTTTGTCGTTTATTTTATCCTGAAGCAAAGCTAATCCCAATGAAGTATCATAAAATTATTCCTGCTATTCTTGCGAATCAAGTGGATGGCGGAGTAGTGATTCATGAAGAACGTTTCTCTTTTCCAAAAGAGTTACGCATTGTTGGAGATCTTGGGCACCTTTGGACAGAAAAATGGCATCTTCCCCTACCTTTAGGCTGCATTGCAATCTCTAAGAATATTCCTTCTGATGATGTTTATTCATTGAATTATGCTCTTCAGAGATCTTTACGACGATCCTTAACAGAAAGCTCTCTTGCTACACAGAAAGCTTCCGAATATTCTCGAGACAAAAGCCTGCAAACTATTCAGCATTTTATAAACACTTACGTAACAGAAGAGACTTTTAACCTTTCTCCTAAAGGGAAACAGGCTCTTTCTATGCTATGGACAGCTTGCCGTGATGCTTAAAATTCTTCTGATCTTTGCAGACCCAATAGAAGCCTCAGAAACTCTCGCTTTATTTCCTTTTTCTGCCTGCGATAACTTCTATACCTACTGTACAGAACATCTTCATCTTGACGTTCTAGTACTAGAAAAATGGGGGTATGAAGGAGTTCTCCAAGCTTTAACACCGCCTCCAAGTGGATACAATCTTTGGATAAATCTAGGATTTGCGGGAGCTACTAATCCGAACATACCACTCCTTACTACTTATACCATTACAAATGTGAAGGAATTAACGAAGAAGACTTTTGTAGCGAGGGAGTTCATGGTAACACCAATTTCAGGCCTCCCCCAAGCGCAACTGACTACAGTAAAATCTCCGTATCGTGAGGGATTTCACAATAATCTACAACTTGTAGACATGGAAGGGTTTTTCGTTGCACAACAGGCCTTTCTATCAGCCTCTCCTTGTTCAATGATTAAAGTTACTTCTGATTATACTACCCAAAAAGGAAATGTTTTTTTAAACAAGAATAAGATTCGTTTATCTCAAAAACTAGCGCAAGCTTTTTTGAGGATACATTCTTCCTTGGTTCATGAGATAAAACCTGCACTATCCACAGATTTTATCACTTTACAGCGGAACTAAGTTCCCAATCCTTCGCTCCTGATAAGACCCACATTCTTTGAAAAGCCGGACAAGCAACCAGTAGCTCCTCTTTCGTCCCTTCTGCAATTTTCTTACCTTGCTCCAGATAAACAATGCGATCTACGTATTCTAATGTAGAAAGTTTGTGCGCAATAATTATTTGCGTACAACGGCCTTTCAACTTCCCAACCATTTCTTTGACATAATTTTCACTAATAGCGTCCAATGCTGATGTTGCCTCATCAAGTACTAAAATGGATGCATTATGAAGTAATGCTCTCGCTATAGTTAAGCGCTGCTGCTGTCCCCCAGATAAATTCTTTCCAGATTCCTCTAATAAGCTATAGACTCCTTGAGGCATTTTAGAAACAAATTCGTAAGCATGTGCTTGTTTTAAGGCTTCAATAACTTCCTTTTCTGAAAAATTTCTTCCACAAGTCAGATTATTCCAAACTGTGTCATAAAACAAGAAAGGATGTTGCAACACGCATCCAATATGTTTTCTCAAAGAGTTTTTGCTATAGCTTTTTATTGGGAGAGAGTCTACTAACAATTCACCACACGAAACCTCGTAAAGCCTTGGTAATAATTTAGCTATGGTAGATTTTCCTGATCCTGTCGGGCCTACAATCCCTATAGCCTCCCCCTTTTTTAGTGCCAAGTTGAAATCTGAAAGTACGAACCTATCTTCTGAGTATCCAAATGATACGTTGCAAAACTCAAGACTATGCTGCAACCCTTGAAATTCATTTAGCTGCTCAGACTCGCTAACTTGCTGTTTTGCAAGATCAAGCACCTCATAAAACCGCTCTGCCGCTGCACAGCCTCGCATAATATTTACGTTCTCATCAGCGAATTTTTTGATAGGATCATAGATAAGGTATAATAGTCCACAAAAAACAATAAGTTCTTCGGGCGGGATATGAAATTTATACAGTCCTATCATGACTACAAAAGCAAAGAAAAGAGCCGCAATAGTATGAAGAAGTGGTCTAGGAATTAGTCCGTATGCTGCACTACGTTCTTCTAAACGTGCGATTTCATCATTCTTTTGACAATATTTTTTGAAAGCAAAATTTTCGGTTCGGAATACTTTCACAGTTAGAATTCCAAGCAAAAAATCGAGTAATACAGCCGCAAAATGATCCTGATTTTTCTGAATCCGTCTAGCTAAAGACTTAATTTTCTTTGCAACTACAACAATTGGCAAAATGAAGATAGGAAAAGCCAAGCAAACGCAAGCGCAAAATTTCCAAGAAATAGATAAACAGACAATTAAAGCGAAAATCATAGTGAGCGGAGCTTGTATATAATTCACCATGAGAGCGTTGATCGCTAATGCAATCATCGAAGAATCCGCAATAACCCGACTGCTTAAATTACCCATATCATGGGCATGAAAGAAAGTCATTGGAAGAGTTTGCAGGGCTAGAAAATAATCCTTACGTAAGGAACAACTTACACGAATAGAAATTAGCTGTGCCAAAAATCTTTGAAAAAAGAGGGCTGTTGATTTCAAAATCGCAACAACAACAAGAAAAATAGAGAGATATTGCAATCGAGAAAGATCAAAACTTTTGGACAGATAGGCGGATAATCTTTTTGTTATGGATTGAGTCCCTGTACCTGAATTTTTAGCGATATAAGTATTTGCCTGCGTCAAGGAGAGAGTATCGCTATCACCAACAATAAGATCCCATTGGTCAAGAAGTTGCTGTTTAGAAAGCTCTTTTCTCTTAACTAATGTACTGTCTTCCTGCTTTCCAAACAGGAGAAAAGCATCAGGACCAGTTTTAGTAATAAGTCCTAAAGAAAAAATCTCTGCCTGGGATGTTACCGTCAATCCCACTATAGACAGAAGAGAAAAAACGAGTAGAACTAAATGCTTCTTATGCCTCAGAACCGCTTTCAGAAGAAGTTTCATATAGACCTATCGTTCGGAATTTCTGATATCGTTTTTCTAGTAACTCTTCTACTGGCAGATCTTTCAGTTTAAGCCATTCTTGAAGGATATATTCTTGAACACTACGATATGTGGCTGCAGGATTGTGATGTGCCCCACCTATAGGCTCTTTAATCACTGCATCCACGATAGCAAATCCTTTCAGATCCTCTCCATGCATTTTTAACATGGCTGCAGCATCGCTATTTTTTTTGGGATCTTTCCATAAGATAGAAGCACATCCTTCGGGAGAAATAACGGAGTAATAAGAGTGCTCCAACATGGCAACAGCATCTCCAATAGCCATTCCTAGAGCTCCTCCCGAGCACCCTTCTCCAATAACAACCACGATGATGGGCGTAGCCAGCCTAGATAACTCAAATAAATTTGTTGCTATAGCCCAACCCTGACCACGTTCTTCGGCAGTTAATCCTGGGAAAGCTCCCGGAGTGTCGACAAGAAAAATAATCGGTAAACAAAACTTCGCCGACAGTTTAGCTAAACGGAGCGCCTTTCGGAATCCTTCAGGGCAAAGCATACCAAAATTGCGGTGCATACGCGATTTTGTGTCACATCCCTTTTCCTGACCTATGAGCATGAAATGTTGTCCTTGGATCTTTGCAAATCCTCCAACTACTGCAGGATCGTCCCGAAATGTTCGATCTCCACAAAGCTCAATAAACTCCTCACACATTCCTTCAATATAGTCAACCGTTCGAGGTCTTGAGGGATGCCGACAAATCTGAACTCTTTCCCAAGGGGTAAGATCGGAGTAAATTTTTTCTTTTAATCTATCTAAGCGCTTTTCCAATTTTTGAATCTCTGAAGAAGAAAGCAGGCTGTTCTTTTTATTTTTTTCTTTAAACTCCGCGATTGTTTTTTCGTATTCGACAACCTGTTTTTCATGAGGAAGTAGTTCCACCGCAGTATGCTCCCTTCTTATAAAAAAGAGTTATTTTAATACAAATAATCATCAAAAACAACCCAAAATAAACTAACTGATTACAATGATCTTGCCTTCAAGAAAAATTTTTTAATGTCTCATAAAGAGAAATCAAACCTTTTCAAATAAAACATTGACATTGTTTTGGGTGTAAGGAAGATTAACTAAAAAGCTGCTCCCCCAAAAACGATCTTCTCCTTGTAAAGAAAAAATTTCCATATAAGGGCTGGAAGATAAAATCCGAATACTCTCTTTCTCTCCTTTGATGAATATATCGCGAGCAGGTCCTTTGTAAGAATCTGGAGCTCCGGTGCGCAATTTTGGCCCATTAGATACCTGACATTGAACTCCTTTACAAAAAACCGTAAAAAATACTTCTGGATTTTCTTCTTTTAAATAAGAGCGAATATAACATTTGTTCTCAGAGATATCAATACAATGTCTGGACTCAGTCCCAAACAAAGCGTCCTGCAAATGCGGAAAGCCTGTTATCCTAGAACAAGGCGAAGATAAAGACGCAGAAAAAGTTATCGTTGTCTCCTCATTTCTTTCTTCACAAAAAAACTCTTTTACGCCACCACATAAGCCAAAACCCAAACATTCTCCTGGATCACCAATACAAGGCCCATAGTTAACAACTCCAACATCCCCAGAAAAAAATGCTCCGACACCACTTTTACAACCACTACCACTAACATAAGCGGAAAAAGAAGCTGTTCTTCTCATCCAAAAACCAAGAGAATTTTCTGTAAGCCTCATGCAATCTTGAAAACTCTCTTCTTTTTGGTAAAAAGGGAGCTTACTAACAGTAGTTGCCTGTTCGGATCTCGTGCCTTCTTGACTCCACAATGCAGGGAAAATCTTCCTTTCATGAGAAAACAAAGCCTGTTGAAACGTCATCATTCTTTCCACAGACTCCCGACCTTCATCATAAAATTCTGAGATACGAGATAAAAACATAGCCATCTCAACATGCTCTCCAGGATAAGGTAACCCTCCCCACAAAAAACCTGCCTTATGAAATAGCAATACGGCTCCAGACTGAGCCTGATGCATACAAAGAAACTGATATCCTAAATCAAATCCTTCTTCTAAAGCGGCCAATAAATAAGCTGCTCGAGCAATATCATGAACACGCAACAATGGATGATGAAGGAAATACCGTACAGCAGTCTTTCTCAGTTTTTTATTCTGGAAAAGCTCTATAAGATACTTACTCTGAAGATCAAAATTCTTTCCGGAGAATGCTTCTCTTAATCCATTCTCAAGTTCTAATCGTGATTCTACTAGCATAGTTAACGAAACGAAGTCCAAGAATGAAAAAGTAACCTTGAGAAACTTTAGAGTCAAGCCCGCTCGCCTCTAAGGCATGACTCTATGATCGAAAGCAAAGCCGGGAAAAGGGAGGGAGACTAAGAAGATTTAGTTGGTGTTTCAATCAAACGTTTCATTCTTTTGCCTGGAGTGAACTTAACAGCTCTTCTAGCCGGAATATGGATAGGCACTGCTGCATTCTTAGGGTTACGACCAACCTTAGGTTTTCTTTCTACAACTTGCAAAACACCAAAGTCTCTGAACTCTAGTCTATCTCCCTGAACTAAAGCGTCTGTCATCTTATCCAAAAAATTTTGGATGACAGTTCTCACGTGATTAGGATGTATTTTATGATCTTGAGATATCGTACTAATTAGTTTCTTCTTAGTCATCGTTGCCATGGTAGCTTGTTGCCTCCTAGTTAAAGTGGTAACCCTTGCGTCCCTAAATACCGCAATATATGCGTATAATATGCATTCATCCTTTGGATTCAAGACTTTTTTTTAACCTTTCTATAAACACATATAATCTTTCTACGAGTTGCACTCAATGAAACCTTCTTTCCTTTGCGACATACTTTTTAGTATTCTTAAAGGTTTATTAACATCTTATTTCTCCCAGCCTATTTATGTATTTTTTTCAATTCACGAACCGGTGATCCTGCTTTTTCAACTTGTCGATTAATAATAAAAGCATGTATCCCTTCTGCGATCCCCTTAGCCAAATATGCTCGATAACGAGGATCCAAAAGAGCAGCTCGCTCCTTTGGATTAGAAAGAAACCCTGTTTCTACAAGCACAGCAGGCATTGTGGTTTCACGAATAACTGCAAAATTTCCTTCTTTAACCTTGCGTTCCCGCAAAGCTCCATTTTTTTGCATAAAAGCTAAGATGCATTTACCCAAATTCTCTGATTTTTTTGTTCTTAATGCGTTCTTATCGTTGTAAAAATATATCTCTGTTCCTAAAGCAGACGTATTAGAAGAATGATTGCAGTGAACACTGACAAAAACATCTGCTTTATTCTGATTCGCAATTGCAGCTCGTCTATTCAAATCCACATAGATATCCGTAGATCTCGTCATTATGGTTTTATAACCCATGCGACGCAAATACCCCTGCACACTCAAAGCTATAGATAAAGCCAAAGTCTTCTCTTTATATCGTAACTCTTTATCTGCAGTTCCTTCATCCTTACCCCCATGACCAGGATCTATGACGACAAGCTCATTCCTACTTACCTTAGAGGTGCTCGTGGACTCTGCCAAACATTTCTCTGAAGTGTTAAAAACAACCAAAACAAGAATAAGTTTCAAACTAACAAAGCGAGGCCAAAACTTCACGCACAACCTCTCGATCATCAAAAACAATCGTCTGATGTTTGAAGATCTGATAACTCTCATGTCCCTTTCCTGCAACTAATACAATATCTTTATCTGAGGCCATTGATATTGCTTTAACTATAGCCGATTTTCGGTCACTCTCAATAACATATTGATCCGTCAAAAAACCTGCACAGACCTCTGCAATAATCTGATCCGGATCTTCAGTTCTAGGATTATCTGAAGTTACAACAGAAAAACCGTACTGCTCAGCAACTTTTGCCATGAGAGGCCTTTTACTATGATCTCTGTCCCCCCCACATCCAAAAACAATAATTAATCGGCCGCCTTCAGAAAGCAGTTGCAATAAAATTTTGCACACATTGTCTAAAGCATCTGGGGTATGCGCATAATCAACATAAACAGGACAAGGCCCAGACAGAACAGGATCTAAGCGCCCCTTAGGAGAGGATAGATAGCCAACATAGTGTACTAGCTCTTCAAAATCTCCACCCGAAACTTGGTGAACGACGGCTAAAGCAGCCAAAACATTGTATACATTATGCTCTCCTACTAAAGCTGTCTTGCAAGGGAAAATTTTTCCTTGATATGAAATGTCATAAACAGATCCTGAAGAAGAAAATTTTAAATTTATAGCTCGATAATCAGCCTCTTGATGTACAGCATAGGAAACACCTCTAGCGGGTGTCACCTTTAAAAACTCTTGTGCATATTGACAATCTAAATTAACAACAGCGACACCTTTCTCAGGAAGAGAAGCGAACAGCTGTTGCTTAGCTGCAATATAATTTTCAAGAGAACCATGAAAATCCAAATGATCCAATGTAATGTTAGTCAAAACTCCCGCTAAAAAATAAGTTTCACGAACCCTATCCAAAGAAAGTCCTATCGAAGATACTTCCATAACGGCAGTTGATAAGCCTTGTTTAACCATTTCAGCAAAATACTTCTGTAGCAAGATAGCATCAGGAGTTGTAAAACTATCAACAATTCTACTTTCGCCTAAAATATGCTCTATGGTTCCAATCAGCCCCGAACGACGCCCCTGATGCTCCATAAGCTCTCTTACTAAATGAGAAACCGTCGTCTTCCCATTAGTTCCTGTAACGCCCACAACATCTAACTGTTGCGAAGGATACAGATAAAATCTAGCAGCTAGAAGAGCTTCTATAGCAATCAGATCCTCAGTGACAACCTGCACAACTGACAAAAAAGGGTTATATAAAGAAGATAAAACCGCAATTGCCCCATTCTCAATAGCCTGAACCGCATAGTCATTCCCATTACAAAATTGGCCTTGATGAGCAACAAAAATATCTCCAACCCCCACGCAACGAGAATCCCGGGTTAGATTTCTCACAGGAATCGAACCAATCTTTCCATAAACTTTAGCCGGAATATCCCGAAGAAGTTCATCTAAATACATACTAAACCCCTAGAAAACGCGTGTGAGGGCCTCAAAAAATATTCCCGAATAATTTACTACACAAATATTCGTTGTCAAGCTTTGTCAACCAACTAACAAACACTGACAAAGAAATAACAGTGATAAAACACCCAATTTTTTACTTTTTCATAAAAAAAGAAAACTTTTATACGGAGCGAATAAATGCTTTGTTCTCGAGATCCTAATTATGAAAATATTTTTCTCTTTACTACTATTTTCCTCTCCTGCATTCCTGATGCCAGGCTGTACGCTTATACCTAAACAACAAGCGCTAACACATTCGATTCAACAAAAGTAAGGCTATTATTTACGATTCCACTCTTCGTAAAGAGCTTTTAATTGAGCTAATTCTTCGTAGCAAGAATGTTGTTGCTTGTCTTCTGGAATGCCTAAATAAGGCAATACTCGAGAGGCTATTCTGGAAAATACTGGGGCGGCGCATCGCCCCCCCATATAGTTCTTAGTACCATCTTCTCTCATTCCATAGGCAGGATCGTCTATAGAAACAAGAATTACTAAAGGTACTGCTGTTTCTGACACAGCTTCTACAGGAGATAGTCCAATAAACGAAGCTATATGTCGTTTTTTATCATAACGCCCATCGACCAATTTTTCCGTTGTTCCCGTTTTCCCTGCACTGGAATATTTCTTAGGAGAAGCACGGAATCCTGTTCCTCCCGCACATGTTGTGAAACGCATAGCCCGTACTACTTCTGAGACAATTGTTTCGGAAAGCAATCGTACTTTCCCTCGTCTAGAGGGAAGACTTCTTTCTTCTTCTGAAGAAGAAACTATTTTTTTTACTAAGGTAGGTTGAACTAAAAAACCTCCATTCCCAAAAACAGCATAGGCTTGTACCATCTGCATACTTGTAGCTAACAAATTATATCCCATAGCTAAGGAGTATGGTGTTGATAAAGACCATTCTGGTGATTTGTTCTTATGGAAACGCTTTCTTGAAGGAACTAATCCTACAGCTTCTGCGGGTAATTCTATTCCCGTTTTTTTCCCGAAACCGAAATCTTGTAAACGCTGTTCATACCAGTCAGCACCTAGTTTTTGTACAATGCGATCCGCAAGCTGTGCCATATAAACGTTGGAAGATTTCTGGATGGCCATATACATATTTAGGTATCGATTGCTAACGATGTCTTTAAGAGGCGTTTTTTGACGACCAGGAAATAGTCTCCGACTAACATCTATAGGCTCACAAGGATCAAAAAGCACTTTTTCACAACGTTTTTTCATTTCTTCATTTGCCAACAAAGCAATAGCTATAGTTAACGGTTTCATGATAGATCCTGGCTCAAAAACATCGCTAACCGCTTTAACCTTGGTATCTTCTATGCGATCATCAGAATTAAAAAACTCTCGATACTCCATTGGATTAAAGAAGGGATATTGTGCTAAAGCTAAGATTTCTCCTGTATGTGAATTGAGTACAATAGCCCGTCCGCTGCGCGCTTTTGCCTCCAACACTCCTAAAGCTATTTCCTGCTCAGCAATCGTCTGAATATTAGCATCGATAGTCAAATAAACATCACATCCATCTCTAGGAATCTTTGTAATCTTATCCACATCTAAACGATTTAATGGAGAACGTAATAACTTACGTTCTCCATTTTCTCCTTCTAATAAATGATTGAAATAAGACTCCAAACCTCCTGTTGGAAAAGCTTTTCCAGATTTTTCATCTTTTACATCTCGAAGAGTATGTAACACTTGCCCTAATAACTTTCCGAATGGATAAGAACGTTGATAATCGCTAATGAAAAACAACGCATTAGATGGAATTTTATGCTTAATCGCATAAGGCTTCCACCAAGCTAAAATACGATCTCGAATAGAAACATCTAAAGAAATATATAATTTACGATATCGTGATTTTTTATCGAACTCACTACGAATATGTTCATAATTCCCCTCTCCGACCATGACAACAACCATATGAGCTATCTCGTCACGATATTCTTGAGGGACAACAACAGCGTCTAAACATAAGTGGAATTTAGTAACATCAATAGCAAGTGGCTGAAATCGTTCCTTTTCTCCTTTACGTAAGCTGGTATTGGCAAAAAAAGTCCCCCTCTGAAAAGGATCTGTAACCCGAAACTCATGTTGATTTGCAGCCTCTACCGCCCAGTGCTCTCCATCACAAATTTGAATTTTGTAATAACGAACTATTAAGAACGCATATAAAGACAAGATCCCAATAGCGATTAGAGTTAATTGCCTACGATAGTTCATGAGCTAAAACACTTATTTTCTCCTCACTAAGATATTCTAAATACTGATATTCAGGAAGAGATGCAATCTGCAATAGATGTTCAGGGCTTTCTAGTTTCTCAAGCAAAAAACTTAAAGTAACATTTTCCTGTTCTACTTGTCGCAACTGAGCCCACAAACAAGGAATTTCTAACCGAAGCTTGGTAAGATCATTCTGTTTATCTATGTACCGATAAAGAGCGTAACATAACAGACTTAAACACAAAAACAGTCTTGAGAATCGATACCTATTCATGCTTCATCTCAACACTTTTTTCAAAACAACGCAACTTAGCTGAACGCGACCTAGGATTTTTTCTGGTTTCTTCATAAGTAGGCATAATCACCTTTTTAGTTAAAACTCGTCCTGCACCAGCTAACTCCGCCTCTCTAAATGCCCACTTAACAGGTCGATCGTCTAAACTACAAAAAGAAATAATAGCCAAACGCCCTCCAGGACGTAACCAACGTAGAGCAGAATCCAATAAAATTTTTAACTGCTCTCCTTCTTGGTTAACATAAATACGTAAAGCTTGAAATATCAATGTTAATGGGTGAATTTTCTTTCGCAATCGATAAGAAGGGAAAATCCCTGACGTTGCTTCTTTTAGATCTTTGACTGTTAAAATCTTCTTTTTTTTCCTGAAATGAACTACAGCAGTTGCAGCGCTTCTCCAAAGAGGCTCTTCACCATATTTACGAAAAATTTCTCCAATCTCCTCTTCTTTTAGAGAATTCAACACCTCACTAGCTGTAATTCCTCGAGACATATCCATCCTCATATCTAAAGGATGCTCTTCCCCTTGAAAACTAAATCCTCTTTCAAGATCTGTGAGCTGCATCGAAGATACTCCCAAATCAGCAAGCACTCCATCATACACCCCATCTGGAGTTAAAGCGTTAACTTCTTCAAAAGAAGCATGTCGCAAACGCACGCGGTCTTTGAAAGAAGAAAGACGTTTTTCTGATAAGGTCAAAGCAGACAAGTCTCTATCAGATCCATCATAACGTTTTATCGAGGGGAACATTGTGAGAAAAGCTTCTGCATGGCCACCAGCCCCAACAGTAACATCACAAAAAGTTGTTGGATAACAATCATGAAATAGTGCAAGACTCTCTTTTACCAAGACAGGAATATGAGGAATTGAATCAACCACAAGGAACCTTCTTTATTATCTCTCCGCTTTATGTAGGCCGCACATAAATACTTTTCTAGCGGCAAAAAAAATGAAAAGTCCTAGTTTATCGCATATTTAGTTAAAAACACAGTTCTTCACACCTAATTCCTTGTCTAACATATTGAAAATCTTTGTTTTAATCTCTATTCTCTACCATACTTGACTTTTTCCTCTCCTCGGTTATGATTGAGACTATAAGCCTTTCAAGGAAGATTATGGTCGAAATTTTTAACTATAGTGCCTCGGTTTACGAGAAACACAGCTCTACGAATAAGCTTGTTAGCGATTTTCGCAAAGAAATTCAAATGGAAGGCGCAGCTATTCGCGATATAGCTCGACATGCCCAAATCTTGGATATGACACCCAAGCCTTCCGCGCTGTCTACGCTCATGCAGACAAATAAAAAAACCTGTTGGGCATCTTTCTCTCCTCCAGCAAATTTTCACAAACAACGGTTTTCCACGCCTTACTTAGTTCCATCTCTAGGCTCACCAGATAGACAAGACCAAGATATGGAAAAAATTTCCTCTTATCTCAAAATTTTGACCAGAGGTAAGTTTTCATATCGCTCAGTAACCAGCCCTTTATCGAAAAAAAATAGGCACCAATCGGATCAAGAGTCGACAAAACAAGAATTCGATCGGGAAGAGGAGCAAGAAGAAACCCTTATCCGTGAAGGAGAAGTGTTGCTCAGAGCTTTAGACTTAGGGATCAAAAGCTCTAATCTCCTAATTGACTACGTTATTTCCCGTATTTTTCAATTTGTACAAGGTTAAGCAATATGATTGATAACGAGTGGAAAGCTATTTTGGGGTGGGGAGAAGAAGAACTTGAAGAACTTCGCATTTCTGGGTATTCATTTCTTCGTCAGGGGCATTATCAAAAAGCTATTCTTTTTTTTGAAGCCCTGATTATTTTAGATCCTTTAAGTGTTTATGATTTTCAAACCTTAGGAGGGCTTTACTTACAGATCAATGAAAATGCTAAAGCTCTTTTAGTTTTAGACCAAGCTTTGCGTATGCAAGGAGATCATCTCCCCACTTTACTAAATAAAACTAAAGCTCTGTTTTGTCTTGGGCGCATAGAAGAAGCTTCAGCAATCGCTGGGTATCTAACTTCTTGTCCTGATCCTATCATTGCAGACGATGCAGAGGCTTTGCTGCTCAGCTACGTAAAAACCCCATTAGCTGCATCTCATTAAATTTATTTTTTGAAAAATAATAATACCTAATCACAACCACTTGAATATATTTCCTGTATTACTTAAAAATTCTTTTTTTCTCTTTGAATTCCAGAAAATGAGAATAGAAAAACTTCTTATCCTCAAGTGTATTTTTGAACGAAATGTATTGATTGCTTATCAATAGCAATGCTACATTTGCGGTTTTCTCCAGGAGGAGGGTGTGTTACCAAATCCTTAATTCCTCAAGCGATAAAGAGAGAGCGATGTTAACTTGCAACGACTGCAGCACGTGGGAACAGTTCATCAATTACATCAGGACTCGCTGTTCTAAAACAGCTTTCGAAAATTGGATTGCTCCTATCCATGTTTTGGAAGAAACTCGAGAAAAAATTCGATTGGAGATTCCTAATATATTTGTCCAAAGTTACCTTTTGGATAATTACAAGAAGGATCTTTGTTCTTTTGTTCCTCTTGATGCTGAAGGCAATCCTGCCCTTGAGTTCGTTGTGGCTGAAGTCAAACGTTCTTCTCCCCAGATAGCTTCTCCTGTTACTAAACCTTCTGTAGAGATTGCTGAGGAAAATAAAGAGTTTCAGCTTAAGCTTAATAGCGCCTATCGCTTTGATAATTTTATCGAAGGTCCATCGAATCAATTTGTAAAATCAGCTGCCTTAGGAATCGCTGCTCGTCCAGGCCGATCCTATAATCCTCTGTTTATTCATGGTGGGGTAGGGTTAGGTAAGACTCACTTGCTTCATGCTGTCGGACATTATGTTCGCGAACATCACAAAAATCTCCGTATACATTGTATCACAACAGAAGCCTTTATTAATGACTTAGTTCATCATCTACGTGTTAAGTCTATTGATAAAATGAAGAATTTTTATAGATCTTTAGATCTTCTTCTAGTTGACGATATTCAATTTTTACAAAATCGGCAAAATTTTGAGGAAGAGTTCTGCAATACATTCGAAACTCTGATCCACTTGTCTAAACAGATTGTTGTAACTAGCGATAAACCTCCTGGTCAACTCAAATTATCCGAGCGGATCATTGCTAGAATGGAATGGGGGCTTGTTGCTCATGTTGGGGTCCCAGATTTGGAGACTCGAGTTGCTATTTTGCAGCATAAGGCCGAACAAAAAGGGTTAAATATCCCTAGCGAAATTGCTTTCTACATAGCGGACCACGTTTACGGAAATGTTCGTCAATTAGAAGGAGCTATTAACAAACTCACAGCGTATTGTCTCTTGTTCAATAAACCTTTAACGGAAACCACCGTTAGGGATACTTTAAAGGAGCTTTTCCGGACACCATCTAAACAAAAAGTTTCCGTTGAAAGCATTTTGAAAAGTGTTGCTACAGTATTTCAAGTAAAAATTCAGGACCTTAAAGGAACTTCTAGAGCCAAAAATGTTCCTTTAGCTAGACAAGTAGCAATGTATTTAGCAAAAACTTTAATTACAGATTCTCTTGTCGCAATTGGTGCTGCTTTTGGAAAAACTCATTCAACAGTGCTCTATGCTTGCAAAACAATTGAACAGAAAATAGAAAAAGACGCTCTGCTAAAAAATCAGATTAGCTTATGCAAGAATAATATAGCGACAGACTCACCGCAACACTTTGTGTAGTCTTCAAGCGCTTTTCTTAATTTGACAGAGATCGTTTTGCTTGGGAGAGAAATGTTCAAAAGACCTACAAAAAATTTTTTTGATGGAGTTCAGACTTTGTACGAGGATAATAGTAGTTCCACAAATTATGGTGCTTATTCTCAAAGATCAGAACATTTAGAAAATTCAAATATTTTTGAAACTACTAAACCCGCAGAAACACGATTACTATCTCAGGAAGAACAGTCTCAATGGATAGAGCAAAATGAGGATTCTATGGTCCGGGAAAATATTTTCTCGGAAGAGCCTGAAACTACCTTAGGAGAAGGAGTCTCCTTCAAAGGAGAACTAACCTTTGAACGGCTTCTTCGTATTGATGGAACTTTCGAAGGGATTCTTGTTTCTAAAGGGAAAATTATCGTTGGCCCTCAAGGATATGTAAAGGCTAACATAGAACTTGAAGAAGCTGTTATTGCAGGAGTTGTCGAAGGTAATATCACAGTAACAGGGAAGGTGTCTCTTCAAGGGCAAGCTGTAGTCACCGGTGATATTCAAGCAGGAAGCCTTTATGTAGCAGAAGGCGTCCGTCTCTGTGGTTATGTTTCCGTCTATGGCGTTTCTAATCAATCGGAGGAAACAAGCTCATAAATAAAACTTCTGAGAGATTGTACGCAATTTCTTCTCGCAAGTTTGCGTCTAAAGGATAAGCGGAGAGAATACAGGGTCTTTCTGTCGAAGTTGGAATTTTTCTTTTCCTAAAAACAGACACTTTCTTGTAAGGAACACCTAAATATTTCGCTATAGAAACCACAAAGCTCTTTTCAAGATGATTGGGAGAAAAAACAATTAAGCTAATGGCTTTTTCATTTAGAATTAAGGCTCTTGATATCGCCATGGCAAAATTTTTTATCCCACTCTTGTTTCCTAGACAAGCACAATAATATAAAGCTAAAGCTTCTGGAGAAGGGTCGTATAAATATAGTGAAGTATATGGGAGCAAAGAAGTGCATGCATCGCAAATTGTGCTTTTTTCATTAGCTATTATTATTTCTAAGCAACGAGAACACCGTTGTTCCGAAACATACTTTTTACATTTTTGCAAGCAAGACACACACAAACTTCTTCCAGGAGTTTTACAAATGCAGCAAAGTACTGGGAATATTTGTCGAATAACAAATGTTAAAATCTTATAAACAAGAAAGTTTTTTATTCGTAAAAATTTTAATGATTTGTTACGTTTTGGACGTGTAACGTTTTCAACCCTTCTCTCAAACACAATGCTCGAAAAACTCGTCGATTCTCTTTGGAAATTTTGTCATAAAAGCAAATTTCAATACATGACTCCTATTGCAGATGCTGTCGATAGCTTCTGCTTCGAGCCTCTACATACTCCTTCCTCTCCCCCGTTTGTGAGAGATGCTGTTGATGTTAAACGTTGGATGATGTTGGTCGTAATAGCCTTAATGCCAACAATGTTTGCAGCTATCTGGAACGCTGGTCTACAAGCTTTGGTCTACCAATCTTCAGACCCACGAATTATGGAAGCGTTCTCGCATATATCTGGATTTAAGAGCTACTTTTCGTTTATCACTCAAGAATTTAGCTTTGCAGCAATCCTTTTTGCCGGATGCAAAATTTTCCTTCCTCTTTTGATGATCAGTTATGCTGTTGGAGGAACTTGTGAAGTGCTATTTGCTATTATACGTAAGCATAAAATAGCAGAAGGACTTTTGGTTACAGGTTTGCTCTATCCACTTGTTCTCCCTCCTACTATTCCTTACTGGATGGCAGCCTTAGGAATTGCTTTCGGCGTCGTTATAGGGAAAGAGCTTTTCGGAGGCACAGGAATGAATATTCTTAATCCAGCTTTAACAGGGAGAGCTTTTTTATTTTTTACGTTCCCAGCTAAAATGAGTGGGGATGTCTGGGTTGGTAGCAACCCAAACAAAATTAAAGAAAGTCTTTTCGCTATGAACTCTTTAGCAGAAAGAAATGGTTTCGATGGTTTTTCTCAATCTACTTGCCTACAAATTCTTAACTCAACTCCACCTTCTGTCAAACGCGTTCATATTGATGCCATTGCCTCCAATATTTTAAAACTTGATCATGTTCCCTCTCAAGAAGTTCTTCAAACCCAATTTGCTACATGGGCAGAATCTTACCCAGATTTGACTATAGATCAACTCTCTTTAGAGCAACTTCAAAATTTTATAACAACACCTATAGCTGAGGGTGGACTCGGACTTCTTCCAGCTCATTTTGATTCAGCCTATTCTCTTACTGATGCTATCTATGGTGTTGGGAAATTTTCTACCGGAAATCTGTTTTTTGGGAACATGTTAGGTTCTTTGGGAGAGACCTCAACCTTTGCTTGTTTACTTGGAGCTGGGCTATTACTGTTAGTAGGCATAGCCTCCTGGCGAACAATGCTCTCATTTGGACTTAGCGCCCTATTTTTTGCTTGGTTATTTAAAATTATTAGCATCCTTGCAGTCGGGCAATCGGGCGCTTGGGCTCCAGCAAAATTTTTCATTCCTATCCATCGTCATCTTTTCATTGGAGGATTAGCTTTCGGCCTTGTTTTCATGGCAACAGATCCCGTTTCTTCACCAGCTATGAAATTAGCTAAGTGGTTTTATGGCGCGTTTATAGGCTTTCTCACAATCCTCATACGATTAATTAATCCTGCTTACCCTGAAGGGGTCATGTTAGCAATCTTGTTAGGGAATGTCTTCGCTCCATTATTCGACAATATAGCGCTCAAGCAGTACAGACAACGGAGAATATAAAATTATGGCATCCAAGACTCCTCGTTATCTTAATCGGCCTTGGTACATTATCTTATTCATCTTTGTTCTTAGTCTAATTGCGGGAACTCTCCTCTCTTCCGTCTATTACATTCTTGCTCCTATCCAAAAGCAAGCCGCAGAGTTTGATCGCAATCAACAAATGCTAATGGCTGCTCAAGTTATTTCCTTTGATAATAGATTCCAAATATATGAGGATGGAACTTGGAAACCTGCCACCTATAACCTAAAAACACAGATACTAGAAAACGCTCTTACTCCTTCTCGCGTAACTCCGCTAGCCTTAAATTCTTATTTTCAAAACTTTGTAAGAGTTTTACTTACAGATACACAGGGTCGCCTTTCTTCTTTTGAGGATCATCATCTCAATCTAGAAGCTTTTTTATCACAGCCAACACCTTCTGTAGAGAATGGTTCCTTGTACGTTGTTTACGCCATTCTAGCAAATAAAGGGTCTTCTAGGACCTTATCTTCATCTCAAATAGTTGAAAATCCTACATCTATAGAAGCAATCGTTCTTCCTATAGAAGGTTTTGGATTATGGGGACCTATTTATGGGTTCCTTGCTTTGGAAAAAGATGGAAACACTGTTTTAGGAACGTCTTGGTACCAGCACGGTGAAACTCCAGGACTAGGGGCAAATATTGCTAGCCCTCAATGGCAAAAAAATTTTTTTGGTAAAAAAGTATTTCTTTCCTCTTCTTCTGGAGAAACAGACTTTGCTAAAACTACCCTGGGATTGGAAATAATAAAAGGATCCGTTTCTGCATCATTAGGAAATTCTCCAAAAGCAGCTTCTGCTATTGATGGAATTTCAGGAGCAACACTGACTTGTAATGGTGTTACCGAAGCTTTTGCAAATTCACTAGTTCCCTATCGGTCCTTGCTGATTTCTTTTTCCAAGCTTAACCCCCAAGGAGCGTCTTCATGACAACCAATAAGTCTAGCTTAAGCTATTTTACAGATGCTTTATGGGTCAATAACCAACCCCTTGTAGCCATATTGGGAATCTGCTCAGCTTTAGCTGTTACTACTACTGTAACAACAGCCTTGACCATGGGATTGGCCGTGAGTCTTGTTACAGCCTGCTCTTCTTTTATTGTTTCTTTGCTAAGAAAAATTACTCCTGAAAGTGTCCGAATGATTGCACAGCTTATCATTATCAGTCTATTCGTGATTCTTATTGACCAATTTTTAAAAGCATTTTTTTTCAATATTTCTAAAACACTTTCTGTTTTTGTGGGATTAATCATTACTAACTGTATTGTCATGGGACGTGCAGAAAGTATGGCTAGACATATCTCTCCTATTCCTGCATTTCTAGATGGGCTGGGATCAGGCCTAGGCTATGGTTGGGTGCTTGTTTGTATTAGTATCATTAGAGAATTATTTGGATTCGGAACAATTTTAAACTTTCGCGTTATTCCTAAGATTTTTTATGCCTCAGAAGCTCATCCTGACGGATACGAAAATTTAGGATTAATGGTTTTGGCCCCATCTGCATTTTTCCTTTTAGGAATCATGATTTGGATCGTGAATATTATTAGAGCTTCAAAGGCAAAGAGGTAGTATATGTGGTTAGGAGACTATTCTTTACTCAATCTCTTTGGGATCTTTTTACAAGCAACCTTTATTCAAAATATCTTATTGTCTACATTCCTAGGAATGTGCAGTTATCTTGCATGCTCTTCTCGCCTATCAACGGCTAATGGCTTAGGAATGTCAGTAGCTTTGGTGCTCACTATTACAGGAAGTATTAACTGGCTAGTGCACCGCTTCATTACAGGACCTCAAGCTCTATCCTGGTTATCTCCGAAATTGGCAGACATAGATCTTAGTTTTTTAGAACTGATCACATTCATTGTTGTCATTGCAGCGTTTACACAAATTTTAGAATTGCTTCTTGAACGTTTTTCAAGAAACCTTTACCTAGCCTTAGGAATATTTCTCCCTCTTATTGCAGTAAACTGTGCTATTTTGGGTGGAGTGTTATTTGGAATTACCCGCAACTATCCTTTTCTTCCTATGGTTGTATTTTCTTTAGGTTCTGGATGCGGTTGGTGGTTGGCAATCGTTCTTTTTGCAACAATTAGAGAAAAACTTGCCTATTCCGATATCCCTCAACATTTGCAAGGAATGGGAATTTCTTTTATTACAACAGGCCTCATAGCCATGGCGTTTATGGGTCTAACGGGAATAGACATCTCAAAACCAACTACTAAATCAGTAGTCGCCAAGAACGTTGCTCCTAAAAACAAAGGAAAAGAAGGAGAGAACAAGGCCTAGAATCTGAATTAATTGCAGAGAGATTAAGGCTCTAAAGAAAACTTCGCTTCATCGAAGTCTTCTGCGAGCTGCATAATAACAAACCATCCCTCAGATTCCGGGGTATTATTAATGGGAAGGATGTTGTCTTCAAGAGCAGCATTTACTTCCAATATCTCTCCAGAAACAGGAGAAAGCACTTCAATAGCAGACTTCGAAGATTCTAAGATGCAAAGCTCCTCTCCTTCTTTGATAAAGACTCCTAAAGAAGGCAGATCTATATGTAAAATATTTCCTAAATGCTCGCGCATCTGTGCTGACAAGCCAAGTCTCACGACCTGGAGATGTATAGGTTCTATCCATACATGGTAATCAGAATAATATTTTTTTCCTTTCATAATCATCCCACTTAAATGCTCTAACTTTTGGGGTGGAAAAAAATGTCCTCTAAGTAAGGTCTTAAAAGCTCCTCATTCAGATGACCTTTAGCAAACAGCAGTTTGTCTAAATTTACTGGACAATCACAATATGTTTTGGAAATAAATTTGAAATAAAAAGGTCCTTTACTCAAATCAAATAGTATACCTGATAACTGTCCTTCGTCTAAGGCCAACAAATCTTCAAATTCCAGTGGGGCGCCTGAATCTCCCCTGGAAAAAGTCTTTATTGTCCTTTCCAATCCTCCAAAAAGATCCCCATGAGAAATCTTCCCTTCTTGATAAGCTTTAACAAAACTAATTAAACGTCTTTGATACAACTCCTCTTTTTGGATAGTTGGAAAAACTTCCTGCAAAGCAACTAAAACACGATTGATACGATCTTCAGATTTGTATTTTTCTAACAAGAAGTTCTTCAATCCCTTGCGAACAACCTCTTTATAAGGTAACACTTCATCTCTTATTGCTCGATTTTTCACGTCGATAGAATAAAAATGTTCATCATCTTGGGTGTAATTATCCACACTGTCTTGCTGCATAAGAACATTAGCAAGACGAGCTCCATCCTGAATACCAGGCAACAAATAGTCTGGGCCAACTGATAAAAAAAGATCCTCTTCTTTTCTCTCCTGTCTGGATAATTCAGATTGAATTCTTTCCGGATCTGCGCGCAGAATAGCTCTTCTAACATAAGAGTGAACTTTCTCCACTACAGAAGGTTTCAAGTTCAAAATATCACGTAATGAAGAACTCGTTTCTAATTCAGGGAACTCTAACAAAATTTCTTCAAAATTTTCAGAATTCTGATACCACTGATATACTTGAGACATGGGAATATATTTCTCAAGATCTGTTAGCTTCACACTACGGTACCAAACAGAAAATCGTTTCCCTACTAAACATTCTGCTTTGCTTCTTACCGTCTCCACAGGGAGAGCTGTCATCTGCACATCTAAACAGTGTTTAGGAGGTAAAGCTACCAAACTAAGGTAAGTTTCGAAAGCTGCCAAATCCTCCCTACTTTTAAAAACTAAACTATCTGGAAGACAAAAAAGCTCTACAGAAACAGAATCTTTCCCCATAGAAAAGAATTGTTGTAAAGGATAGTAATCAAAGGAAACAGTCCCTTCTAATGCCAAAAACGCTTTCTTATAGAATAAAATCTCTCGATATATTTGAAGAAATTCTGTTTCCTCAGACCCCATAAAATTGTAGAAAGAAGCCACTAGTTGATCAAATGTTAACTTGAACTCCGAATGCTTGCTAAGCCTAGAGAAAGCTTGTTGCGCTTTATCATAAAAATCTTGCCGCGCTTCCTTCAAAGAGGGAAAAGCCATATACTTTTTTTGTTCGTCTATAAAACGTAACATAGCTTCTACTGTCGCAGAAACATACTTATCTCCAAACCAATCCCTAACATTTTGATATCCAAACAAACGAAGATTTCGACCTTTCACCAAAGAGCCATCTACTGGAAGATTAAACATCTGCCGTCGATACTCTAACATCTGTCTAAGAACATAGTGGGGGAATTTTTTCTCTTCCAAGAACAACCTTACCCGAGCAGCAAACCCTTCTGGAGAAACTGGGTCTTCCAACTGCCGGAACACACTAAAGGCTTCTTGCAACTGAGGCGCAGAAGATTTCCAAACTTCTTCAGAAGAAATGAATGGAGCATCGAAACGGCGATACCCTTCATAGACTCGCTCTTTTTCAAAAGCTGGGAAACCTGATTGATACACACTTAAAAATAGTTTCTCTCCTAAATGATTAGTCAGAAAACGCTCTGTGATCAGTCCTTCATTCAAAAAATTCCATTCCTTAGGATTCCCCGTAAAAGGATAGGCCTCATTAGATAAAAAGTGTTTCAAAAGGAAAAACTCTCTTTCAGAATACTTTTTACCTGAAGGAGCTCTGTAAACCGTTCTACAGCTCCCCCTTTTCTGGATTTTAACGGTCTGACTAACACCTACACCAACTCCAGACAGACAAACGCCAGCAATAACTAATCCGATAAATTTTTTTTGATGCTTGTTAAAAAATGCTAACAAGAGACCCTTCTTTTTTTGAGAAACACCGTACTAAGAAAGGGAAAAAACTTTTACAGACTCTCTCAGGAGAGAGAAAGGCTCTTCCCAGAAGACTTCATGGTACTTGTTGCAGAAGATTATTATCAAGTTTTCTACAAAAGCAGGTGGAGACCTTTTACATCCTCTCAAACAAAATTAGGCGGGCATGTATTTATCCTCTAAATGTCCCAAACAATAATTCACGGGATCAAAATACCAGTTTATAATTTCTTCACCAGTTACCAATTTGGAGAGAGTAAGATCCTTTTCAAACACTGCCTGCGCTTTAGCTACGACTTCTTCTGATTCAATGACAACTATACATTCGTAATCACAGACATCACTTTTTTTGCCAAAATTGTAACTGCCAATCACCATAATATGGTCATCTACAAGCATACATTTTTTATGTAACTGAGTATTAGCGACATAAAATTCATGGACAGAGAACTTTTTAGTAGCATGACTAGGAGAAAATAAGAATCTTTTCCATAAAAGAGGTCGAGAACCAAAGGTCAAAGGGAAATAATTAATCCGATTCCCCCAAGCATATGACCTGGTAATTGTAGGACTTCGGTCTGTTCTCCCATTCGTTATAACCCGAATACTTACTCCCCTTCCCCAGCAAGCATCCATTAAACTGTCATATATTTTTTCTGCAGGAATAAAATACATTTGGGCTAAACGAATCGAATGCCGTGCTTGATTCACTAAGCGCGTATATTCTTCAGTAATCGTATTGCTAGTTTCGTCTGGACCAGAAAAAATAAAACGAATCTTGTCTAACTGAACAGAAACAGCACAAGAATTCATTTCAATCATATTACAAAAGGAAAGCTTTGCCTTTTCTAACGGAAGATTAATAGGATCTATTCCTCTGAAATCATCTAATTTTTTATTAAACCAAAATTTTTTAGTAAAATCCTTCCATAACGCATAATGCGCACAAAATTCCTTACGAAGCAATGCTCCTAGTTCCTCTGAAACAATCGTGACATCTTGGTCACGAAAAGCCGAAGGTCTTCTCGTCCCCCCTACTATTGCTCGAGGAGAATCCACCACTCCTAGATCAAAGTCACCTCTGGAACACATTAGGTCCTCTAGATTAGTCCCTCCAATGAAAATATATTTACCATCAACGATGGAAAGCTTAATATGACTCTCTATAACATTGGGAGACAAGATATTACAATACGGAGGACAATCAGAAAATAGGTAATGAAACCTTTCTCCGTGCTTTTCTTTAAAAGTTTTTAAGTTTTTCCGGTCATTTTCATCAATCAGAGTCGGCTGTATCAGCATATAGCCCACTAGCTGTGGCACGTCTTCCATACGCTGATCTAAATGCCGAAGAATGGTAGCTAAAATCTCCCCTCCTGTCATACAGGGACACAACTCTACAGTATACCTGGCGTTATCAATAGCAGCTAATAAGTGCTCATACATTTCATAGCCGTTATCATGAACCAGAATCTTGGCTGCTTTGTTTTTATTTGGAATAGCTAGTGTCTGTGCGAAACCGTGAACAGTCGCAGTACAAGCCAAAAATAGGAATATGTTCCGTAAAAATGATATTTTCATCCTTCCTTTAAATCCCTTCCCACATAAAAGTTCGCATCAAGGAGTCCTTAACTTCTTTTCTGGCTTCTTTCAGAACAGATGGGGCAGCTTCCATCCCCAATGGAAAAAAAGCATCCTTCTCTATTTCTAACCCCATCTTCTCCACAAGAGCAGGAAGCAGAATTTGTTGATAAAATTCGAGAGAGTTTCCCGATAAAAAGATAGAACCTTGATGTAAAAATCCTTGTTTAACAGACCTTTGAGCAGCTCCCCCAACTTTCTTATTCCCTACAAGGACATCATATTTTGAAGTTTTAGCTACACAAAAATTAGAAGACTCTACCTGTTTTGTTCCTATTTCTTCCGGAGCCAAAGAACCTTCTAATCCGAATAATTTATTAATCGTCTTAAGAACAAGATGATTAACAGTATGATAGTTTGCTAAAATGGAGTTTTTATAAGAAGAATGCTTCGAAGACACAAGCAAAGAAAAAGCGTAATCACCGTTATGAAACGTGACCCCTCCTCCTGTAGGACGACTTGCAGCGCTTACCCCAAAAAATTCCCAATTAGCCCGAAAGAATTTTTCAGGCTTAATAAAATACCCATAAGTTACGGGACAAATACCTTCCCAATCATACAGGTGAAGAACCGCTTCCCCCTCTTTTAAGGTATCTAGGAGTAAACGATCTTTTTTCATTAATTCTTTAGGAGTTCCTCTAATAGAATCGATAATACGCACTTTCATCATTCAATAAATTTCTATACCCTTTCTTCTAAAAAAAACAGGAACCATTCTATCCTTCTTTTATTTATTTAAAGAAGGGAACTATACTACATCAAAACAACGATCTAATAAAATTAAATAATGGTCTGCTCAAAAAAAAGATTCTCGAGCGCAAAAAAAAGATTATTACAAAACAACACTCTCCTTCTCCTTCATCATTCTATTGACGAAGAGTTGCATCATTATCATAAATGTCGTATATGCTTGAAAAGTATTCCACCTCGCCATTCAGGTTTTTATGTTTGAGAAATTTACCAATCGCGCAAAGCAAGTGATTAAGTTGGCGAAAAAAGAAGCTCAACGACTCAATCACAACTATCTAGGAACCGAGCATATCTTACTAGGATTACTAAAACTAGGACAAGGGGTCGCAGTCAATGTCTTGCGCACCCTTGGAGTTGATTTTGATACAGCAAAGCACGAGGTAGAAAAGCTTATCGGATATGGGCCGGAGATACAAATATATGGGGATCCAGCCCTCACAGGAAGAGTAAAAAAATCTTTTGAATCTGCTAATGAAGAGGCGGCTCTTTTAGAGCATAATTATGTTGGAACGGAGCACCTTTTATTAGGAATCTTAAACCAGGCTGACGGCGTAGCCTTGCAAGTTTTAGAAAACTTACACATAGATCCAAAAGAGATCCGAAAAGAAATTTTGAAAGAACTGGAAACTTTCAACCTCCAGCTTCCTCCTTCCTCCTCCTCTACTCCTAGAAATACAAATAGTTCTTCTTCATCAAAATCTTCCTCTTCCTTAGGAGGCCATACTTTAGGTGGAGATAAACCAGAAAAACTTTCTGCTCTCAAGGCATACGGGTACGACTTAACAGAAATGTTTAAAGAGTCTCGTCTGGACCCAGTTATTGGACGCTCTGCGGAAGTGGAACGATTAATTTTAATCCTTTGTCGTAGGAGAAAAAATAATCCAGTCTTGATCGGAGAGGCCGGTGTAGGTAAAACAGCTATTGTTGAGGGATTAGCTCAAAAAATTGTTTCAGGGGAAGTTCCAGAGGCTCTTCGCAAAAAACGATTAATCACCCTAGATTTAGCACTCATGATTGCGGGAACAAAGTATCGTGGACAATTTGAAGAGCGAATAAAAGCTGTTATGGATGAGGTGCGTAAACATGGAAATGTCCTCCTTTTCATTGACGAGCTTCACACAATTGTTGGCGCTGGAGCAGCCGAGGGAGCTATAGATGCCTCTCATATCTTGAAACCCGCTTTGGCTCGAGGAGAAATTCAGTGTATTGGAGCTACTACTTTGGATGAATATCGAAAGCATATTGAAAAGGATGCAGCTTTAGAACGTCGATTCCAAAAAATTGTTGTTCAGCCTCCTAGTGTTGACGAAACTGTAGAAATTCTTCGAGGTCTGAAGAAAAAATATGAGGAGCATCATAATGTCTTTATCACAGATGAAGCTCTCGTTGCTGCGGCTAAATTAGCTGACCAATACGTTCATGGTCGATTCCTCCCAGATAAGGCTATTGATCTTTTAGATGAAGCTGGGGCTCGCGTAAGAGTCAACACAATGGGACAACCTTCAGAGCTGGCACGTTTAGAAGCTGAAATAGAAAGTACAAAACAAGCTAAAGAACAAGCTATAGGAACTCAGGAATACGAAAAAGCTGCTAGTCTACGTGATGAAGAGAAGAAGCTCAGGGAAAAACTGGGAACTATGAAGCTCCAATGGGAGTCTAATAAAGAGGAACACCAAGTTCCTGTTGATGAAGAAGCTGTTGCTCAAGTCGTTTCTGTTCAAACAGGTATTCCTGCCGCACGATTAACAGAAGCTGAAAGCGAAAAACTTTTAACACTAGAAACCACTTTGCAAAAAAAAGTGATAGGTCAAGACCAAGCTGTGGCAAGTATTTGTCGAGCTATCCGTCGTTCAAGAACTGGCATTAAGGATCCTAATAGACCTATGGGATCTTTCCTATTCTTAGGTCCTACAGGAGTCGGAAAAACTTTATTAGCACAGCAAATAGCTATTGAGATGTTTGGAGGAGAAGATTCTCTCATTCAAGTAGATATGTCTGAATATATGGAGAAATTTGCTGCAACTAAGATGATGGGCTCTCCTCCTGGATATGTAGGACATGAAGAAGGTGGGCACTTAACAGAACAAGTACGCCGCCGTCCTTATTGTGTGGTCCTATTTGATGAAATTGAAAAAGCTCATCCGGATATTATGGACCTCATGCTGCAGATTCTCGAGCAAGGGCGTCTAACTGACTCCTTCGGACGTAAAATAGATTTTCGTAACACGATTATCATTATGACTTCCAATTTAGGAGCTGACTTGATTCGTAAAAGTGGAGAGATTGGCTTCGGACTTCGTTCTCACATGGATTATGGGGTTATTAAAGAGAAAATAGACGCTGCTGTTAAAAAACACTTAAAACCAGAGTTTATTAATCGTTTGGATGAAAGCGTGATTTTTAAACCTCTTGAGAAGGACGCTCTTTCTGAAATTATTCACCTAGAAATTAATAAATTGGGATCGCGTTTACAAAATCATCAGATGGCTTTGAACATTCCTGATTCTGTAATTTCTTTCTTAGTAACTAAAGGGCATTCTCCAGAAATGGGAGCTCGTCCGCTACGTCGAGTTGTGGAGCAATATTTGGAGGATCCTTTAGCGGAGATGCTTTTGAAAGAATCCTGCCGCCAGGAGGCCAGAAAACTACGTGCCCGTCTGCTAGAAGAACGTGTAATTTTCGAGCGAGAGGAAGAGGCTGCTACTCCAGCTACAGAGGAGGATGGGTTTCCGCCTCTTGTGAAAGAGGAATCATAGGCACATCAATTACCCCTCCTCCTAAACAAACATCTCCCCGGTAAAACGCTACAGTCTGTCCGGGGGTGATGGCTTTGATAGGGGTATCAAAGACGACCCGCACAGTTCCGTCTTCCAAAGGATACACGGAACATTTCTCATCAGAAGATCTATACCTTACTTTCGCACTGCAAGTAATGGGGGTTTGTAAAGGAGAAAACCAATTAAGTTCCTTTGCCACAAGCTTTTTTCGATATAGAAGAGGATGATCTTCGCCGCGCACGATATAAATAATATTCTTTTCCATGTCTTTTCCAAGAACATAGCAAGGTTTTTCCATTCCCCCAATATTTAATCCTCTTCTTTGTCCGATGGTGTAATAATGAGCACCTTCATGACAACCAATAATTTTTTGCGTATCATAATCAACAATATCCCCGGGAGAGTCCGCTACAAACTGCTCAAGAAAACTCTTAAAAGGACGCTTACCAATGAAACAGATCCCTGTACTGTCCTTTTTTGTAGCCGTCGCTAACCCGGCTTCTTGAGCAAGTTGACGAACTTCGGTTTTATACATTCCACCTAATGGGAAAAGGACATTTGACAAAGCTTCTTTTGGTGTTCCGCATAGAAAATAGCTTTGATCTTTATTGGGATCCAATCCCTTAAGCAGACCTGTCCCATCTATTCCTCCCCGGCAATAATGACCTGTGGCGAGGAAATCACCTTTTAGCTCTCGTACCTTCTTCTGCAATAAATCAAACTTAATCTCTCGATTACAAAGAACATCAGGATTAGGAGTATAGCCATTCGCATACTCTCTCAAAAACCTAGAAAATACTCTCTCTTTATATTCCTTAGCAAAAGAAACGGTATAATAGGGAATAGATAGCTGCTCAGCAATCCTAGCAACATCAAGAAAGTCTTTTGTCGCAGTACATTCGCCATTCTCGTCTTGTTCCTCCCAATTTTTCATAAACAAGCCAATAACATTGTATTTATCTTGCCTTTTCAAAAGGTAAGCAACAACAGAGGAGTCTACTCCTCCAGACATAGCAACAACAACAGTCTTACGCACAACAAACCTGAGAAAAACCCTTAAAGGAAGGGGGTCTATGCTAACACAAATACGGGATCAAAAAAACTCTTTCTTGAAGAAAAATTCTCTTTATTTGCAAAAAAAGTTGCAAAATAATTAAAAAAATTTTTCACAAAAAGGTTTGGAATAGCTTAATATTTTCAAAAATAAGATTATTATAAAAAACAACAAATTATTTTATTTGAGAATCTTTTATGGTTTATTTTAGAGTTCACCAGCCCAAACATACTCCTCAAAATTTTCCTTTACAAATAAACCGCTCGTTTTCTGAAAAACATCCCCACTTTGCTAAAGCCTTACAAGTTACAACTATAGTTCTAGCTTCCCTAGCTTTAATTGCTCTGATCGGGTGTATCATTGCCGTCTCTGCTGGAGGAGCTGCCATTCCTTTTGCTGTTATGGGAGGAATGGCCGCGATATCTGGCCTCTTCTCTGCTACTGCTGCCATTTGTTCCGCAAAAAATGCTTTAGCTAAACAGAAAAAAAAGCAACTAACTGATTCCCTTCCCCTAACAGATGCTTCGGAGCACGTTCAATACCTCACAACAGACAAGTTCCGAATGAACAATTGGGATTCTTTAAAAATTCTTGTTAATCAACTTTCAGAAATTGATCTAACAATCCAATCTTCTGAAAAAAAACTGCTAAAAGATATCTTTGGTTCTAAATATGACTCTCTTAGTCAAGTTATTGAGAAATTCCCATCTCGATTTACAGAAATACTCTCTCTCCTTCGACTAAGGGAACATTTTTATAGAGGAGAGGAACGTCACGACAAATACCTAAATACTCCGTTGCTTAGGAAAAACCGCTTCCTCACACAAATTACTTCTAATATGATTAGACTTTTACCACGTAGTGGAGGAGTCTTTTCTATCAAAGCTCACTCTCTTAGTCGGGCAAGTTATGCATTTTACACTGTGTTGAAAATCTCTTTGTCTTTGGGAGTTATAGCAGGAATTGCTAGTCTTATTATCTTTCTTCCTCCTTGCATTCCTTTCATTGCTGTTATAGGACTGGCATCCTTAGCACTGGGAACTGCAACATTTCTCATAATTCGTGGCATTAGGTATCTGCTAGAACAATCTTCAATAAACAGAAAACAGCTAGCCAAAGACATCCAATCAACTATAGGCCAGGATGTTTTAACCTCTATGGTTCATTACCAACATCAATTGCTATCCAATCTCCATGAAACTTTGTTAAATGAGGCTATTACAGCCAGATGGAACCAGCCTCTTTTCATTGAGCATTCCAACCTTAAAACAAAATTGGAAGAACTAACAGAACAATACAATGTCTTAAATACTGCCTTTGAACAAGCATTAAGAGAAGATGCTGTATTACGTTCTCAGCTAGAAAAAAGAGCTTATCTATTCCCCTTTTCGCCAGAATCTCAAAAATCGCAGCGTTCCGCTGTCTCGGAAGACGATTCGGACTCAGGTTTTCAGGAAATTGTAAAAAAAGGCACTGAAGCAGCTAAAAAACGAAGAGCAGAAAATAAGCTAAAATCTCAATCTCAGAAAGATTCTGGAGAAGAAGAGACTCTTTTCTCCATTTGGACGTCAACAAAACATCTTGCTTTTGAAGACTTATGGAAAGCCTACGAAGCTTGTACTGAAGAACAACAAGCTATTCTTCTAGAAGATTATATGAGTTACAAAACTTTAGAATGTCGTGCTGCGCTTGAGAAAGTAAGCCAAGAGTTGAAAGCCGTGCAAAAAGATTTTGCATATCTGGAAAAACAAGTTTTAGAGGCTTCTTATGAATCTAACTTAACTATGATGGATATGGCTAGAGTAAACCAAGAAAATCATCGCCTTTTGAAAATCCTTTTTGAATTACAGCAGCTAGCGCAACATCTATTAGATAGATAACTAATACAAAATTAGTCGATTAGAATTAAAATAAAAAAGAGAGCTAATAGAATAGCTCTCTTTTCTTTTTGAACCAATTATACAAGTAAGCATCTACGGCTGTGCTCCAGTACCACCACTACCTCCTCCACTTGTTCCTGAACCACTAGCAACAGTAGAGTCGGTGGCGTTAGAAATAATAACGGCTCCAACAATCATAGCAATTACAGTAACAACCATTGTACATACTGAAATACCAAAATTGGCTCGACGCTTCGTAACACAAGAAGAACAAGGCCAGTCTGTTTCTGAAGAATCACAACGGTATTGACGTGCATTTAAATACGTCGCGACATTAGTACTATTTGTTGAAGCTGTTGCCGCAAAATAGTTTTCTGGAGCTACAGCTGACTTTTCTTCGTTGGCCTGCTCAGATGGAAGCAGTGCGGAGTCTGCTTTAGTTTTTTGATTAGCTTCAACATGTTTCTTTGTAGTAGGTTTCTCCTCCCCGGCTTTCTTAGCTCTTTGAAGAGCTGCTTTTTGACGAACACGAGCATTTATAGAATTTTCATTACGTCTGACTCTTGTAGCCAATGCTTTCTCCGCATCATAACGTAAAGTTGAAGTGACACGCCCATCTCTCTTGATTTTGCTACTCATTTTGAGAGCTGCACGACTAGACTTACGCGCAGTTTTTTCTTCTGCCAACCACTCACGAATCAACTGTAGTTTCTCTTCTGGAGATAAAGAAGCCCTAGCAGCGGCAACGGCAGCAGCCTTAGGACATGGCTCTTCAGTCTTCACAGCTGCAGCATCTCTAATTTTTTTCTCAAAAAGCTTTTGCTTATCGGCTTTCCTACTATTACATAGCCAATCGAAAAACCTTTCCTCTGACGGAGCCTTGGATCTCCTTTTAATTGATTGAGAAACTTTCTTGGACTGTTTCCCACGAAGCTTATTCTCTTTTTTCGCTACCAAACGTTGCTCATAGTTTGCTAAGAACATACCAGTCTTAATACAGGAAAAAAGTGTCTTCCTACCAGAAGCAACGCTTTTCTTATTCTTTGAGGCATCTACTTCAGCTTTTTTCTTCGCTTTTCGAGGCTGCTCCACTTTCTCTGAACTAGCACGAGCTTCTACAGCACTCGGAAGAGTCTGGCTCATCTGATTAGCATGACCTACGTTATGCGTGAAAGTCAATAAGATCGAAAGCATAGCAAGTTGCGAAGTAAGCTTATAACCCATCATGACGACACTGTCTCCTAGATCCACCTTAAGGATCACCATAACAACATTAAAGCTTTTTTCACAACTTGGACGTAAAAATCTTTTTTACGGGTAAACTAATGAATTTGAGCTTCCCAATTCTTAACGAAAGCTAAAAGCTGTGGTTGGTCTGGGTGTCCTTGAAGAAACTGACGTGCTTCAAGAGACATCCCCAAATGCACAATTTTATTCACTAAATTTAAATGATTTCTGTCTTGACTTGCGAACAGAAAAAATAGCTTATCAACAGGCTTACCATCAAGCGCGCCATATTCAATACTTTTTGATAAAAATACCGGCACGACAACGTCATACCCCATATTAATTAAAAAATCTTTAGCATGAGGTAAAGCTATCCCTTCCCCTATTCCGGTAGACATGAGATTCTCCCGATGCATCAGCATTTCGAATAGCACTCCAGGATCCAATTCAAACTTATTAGCTATATAATGAGCAGTATACCGCAAAACTTCTTCCTTACTCTCTGCAAGAACATTTTTAAGGACACCTCCCCTATAGATAGCTCTATAAAGACTGTATCTAAGAGATAAATCTTTCGACTCTCCTCGATCTTCTTTTTTCTCGTCAGTAACTACCCCGTAGTTGTGGATAAGCCAGTCTTCAACTTCCTCTCTATTGAAGCGCAATTCATTATTGATTTTATAACTAGGAATACCCCCACAAGAAATCCATTGCCGAATAGAATCTTCTGTAACATCTAACAAAACAGCTAACTCATCTAATCGCAAATCCATAACTAGACTCCTGAAAAAACTCTTATCACTTCTTCAACAGTTTGTACCTGTAAAAGTTGTGACCTTTTGGCTTCATCTCGCAAAGATTGTGTTAATGCTGACAACAATTTAAGATATTCCGAAGGGGCATCAGATGGCCCTCCAATAAGAAAGACAAGACGCACAGACAGCCCATCTATAGCATCCCATAGAATGCCTTCCGAATGAATACCTAACGCAATAAAAAAATCTGCTCTTCCGTCTATCTTTCCGTGAGGAATAGCCACTCCCATACCGATACCCGTAGACATAATACTCTCTCGTGCCAATAAAGCACGGAAAAAGGCTTCTCTATCCCTTAATAGACCGGCTTTAGCTGCCAGTTCCGAAAGTTCAAAGAGAATACCTTCCCTAGTATCTGAATGCAAAAAAGTAACTAAATCTGATGAAAGTAAAGAACTTAAGGCAAAAGCTTGCTTATGATCGGCAACGCAAGACATCTTAATATTCCCCAGTATGCCCGAATCCACCGACTCCCCGCCCTGTAGCGGTTAACTCTGCTTGAGTCTCGACAAAAGACACCTGTTCAACCTTGGCAACAACAAGCTGAGCTATACGCATCCCTGGCTCTACAATAAATGTAGACTCTCCGAAATTGGCCAAAATAACCCGAATCTCTCCTCGATAATCCGCATCTACAGTTCCTGGAGACTGCAAAACGATAACTCCATACCTACTAGCCAGCCCGCTCCGAGAACGAACCTGAATTTCATAACCTTGAGGAATTTCTACTGAAACTCCTGTGGGAATTAAAACTCGCTGTCCGGGTAAAATAGCTAATGGCTCATTAATATTTGCGCGGACGTCCGCACCAGAAGCTCCAACAGTGGCGTACTCAGGCAAGGAGTTCCCAGACTCTAGTTTACAGAAAAATTTCATAGAAAGCCCTATTTTTGAAGAGCCGCCCATGATCTTCTATTCGTTGTCATCTGTCAACAAAAAAATCTCTTTAAGAGTCTTAGAAATATCTCTGGAGGCATTGTCTTTCTTTCCGGAATATGCCTGACAATTGAAAAAGCCCAATAAACTTGCTAAAGTTTCTCTGAGCTGTTTTCTTTCCACTACCTTATCAATCATCCCGTGCTCCAACAAAAACTCAGATTTCTGAGCTCCTTCTGGCAGATCTTCCCCTATTACCTGGGAAACAACTCGTGGACCAGCAAAGCAAATAAGGGCCTTTGGTTCCGCGATAATAACATCCCCTAAGGAGGCGAAAGAAGCAGTGACTCCTCCAGACGTAGGATTGGTCAAAACGGAGATATACGGGAGCCTTGCCTCATGCAACTTCGCGAGAGCCGCAGCTGTCTTTGCCATTTGCATGAGAGAAAAAACAGACTCTTGCATCCTTGCCCCCCCGGAAGCTGAGACAATGATAATCGGGAGTCTAGAATCTATAGCCTTCTCTATCAAACGGGTTAGTTTCTCTCCCACAACAGCTCCCATAGAGCCGGCCATGAAACTGAAATCCATGACAGCTAGGGCAACAGGATGTCCTCCGATCTTACAGACCCCTACTAAGACTCCTTCACTGTTAGGATTATCCTTCCGAGCCTTCTTTAGACGATTAGGATAAGAGTCCGTATCAACAAAATTTAGAGGATCTTGTGATCTTAAATCTGAGAATAAGGGACTCCAAGAATCCTTGTCTACCAACAGCGCTATCCGTTCCGAAACGCTCATTCGATAGTGATAAGAACATTTAGGGCAGCAATTAAAATTCTGCCCCAACTCATTGGCATGAATCATCTCGCTACAATGCGTACACTTCAGCCAACCATTGAAGCCATCAGCTTTTATTTTTTGCACTTTGATCTTTGGTTTATCATAAGAAAATAAACGCACAAACCATCCTCTTTACAAAAAACTGAGCGATAATTTTATTTTAATTTTTTTAATCAATCAATAATAAAATTATTGCTTACTCATTTCTACAAAGCGACTTTCTATATAATCCCAGTTAATGATATGCCGGAAATTTTTTAGATAGTCCAGCCTTACATTTTTGTATTGGAGATAGTATGCATGCTCCCATACATCTACTCCAAGAAGTGGGATCATACCCGTTGTCGCCTCTAGAGGATCTTGGTTTGCTGTAGCCTGTATCATAAGCTTCTGTTTTTGGGGACAAAAAGCTAACCATCCCCAACCGGACCCCTGTACAGCAGCAGAAGTGTCAACGAAATTCTTTAAAAAATTATCAAAAGAGCCCCAAAACTTTTCTATTAGTTTAAGTAGCTCATGACGAGGGGGAACTCCTCCTCCCTTATTTTGTGGTGCAAGCATCTCCCAAAACAGAGAGTGATTAATATGCCCCCCACCATTGAAACGCAGAGCAGGACTAATTGAAATTAGCCTGGTTAGATCTTGAGTGGTATTTGCAACATCTAACTTTTTCAATGCTTCATTTAAATTATTTATATATCCCTGATGATGCTTTTGGTGATGTATCTGCATAATCTCTGCACTAATCACAGGCTCTAAAGCGTCGTACTCGTAAGGCAAATCGGGAAGCATATAAGAAGAAAAAACCATAGCCATCCTTAAAAAATAAATTACTATCTTTGCTACTAGCTATCTTACTTGTTTCTAGGGACAAATGGGATAGATGCTTTTAGCTTATCAATAAAATATTCACTGTCAAGATTTATCCCCTTATCTACTATTCCCAGAATAAAAAAGCCTACTCTTAGCTTCTTCTGCAAACTTTTTCAAAGCTTCAAAACTTTTCTTCTCGCGCTCTTCGCGAACTGATCGCTCTTTAGAAGCTTGAGGGAAACTTTGTTTGAGTTCGAAATACAACTTGATTTTTGGCTCTGTTCCTGAAGGGCGTACAATAACTCTGCCGCCACCCTCATAATAAAAGCAAAGCATTGACATCTTAGGTAGAGTAAGTCTGTACATAGTTCCGGTAACTAAATCCTGTCCTTCACCTGTTTTGTAATTTTCAAAAGCAATTAATTTACAGCTAGATAATGACATGCAAAGAGGGTCCTGAGTCTCCCATAGATCCAATAACTCTTTCTTTCTATTAGGTTGATCAATCGGGAGATCGATGGATTCTGTTAGATTTGCGTAATAACCATAGATCTCATAAAGCTCCAAAAGAGCGTCACGCAACGTATATCCTCGCAATTTTTGCTGCAAAGCAGTCTCTGCAATGAGAGCAGCTGCTATCATTGCGTCTTTATCTTCTACATGAGAACCATACAAATACCCATAGGATTCTTCTGCTCCAAAAATGAAACGCTCCATGCCGGATCGCCACATTTCTATTTTCTCACCAATATACTTAAACCCAGCACCAACGTTAACCACGCTCCCACCATAAGCCTCGGTGATCGCTGTTAAAAGCTCCGTCGTGACAAGACTCTTCACAACTTTATCTTCAGAACCTAAAGGAGCTTGTTTAGCTTTCTGGCTAAGAATATGTGCTGCCAATAGACACGCTATCTGATTTCCGTTAAATCGATAAGGGCCATCTTCCTCCAAAGAAACAACTCCTATCCTATCGGAATCAGGATCCGTTGCGATAAACAAATCATCCTGCTGCTCCAGCATCTGTTGGATGCCTAATACTAAAGCTTCTGGGTCTTCTGGATTGGGAAGAATAACTGTAGGGAAATCTCCATCAGGGACTATCTGTTTTTCGACTAAAGAAACAGAAGAAAAGCCCCAACTTTTCAATATCCTTGGGACCATTGTTACTCCAGTACCATGTAATGGTGAGTAGCTAATTCGTAACAACGGGCCGTGCTGACGATTATCTTCTTTACACAACTGCAGTTCATGTAATGTAGTCTCGTAACAATCTTCCATCTCCTCCATAATAAAGTGAATAAGGGGATGATCTACTGTCTCAACAGCGCGAACAAAATCAACAACCTGAAATTCTTCTACAATTTCTTGATCCATAGGAGGGAGAACCTGTCCCCCCGTCGACATGTACACTTTATAACCATTGTACGCAGGAGGATTATGAGATGCCGTAATCATAATCCCAGCCTTAGCCTGAAGTTCTCGAACCGAATAAGAAACCAGTGCTAAAGGCTCTGGAATTCGAAACAAATAAGCACGAATACCATTTCCAGCCAAAACTTTAGCAGTCTCAAACCCAAACTCAGAAGAATGATGTCGAGTATCATAACCAACAACAACGCTAATATCTTCGTAAGGATACCGTCGCTTTAGTACTTCGGCTAAACCTTGTGTCGCCCTTCGAATAGTAAAAACATTCAAACGGTTTGTTCCTACCCCCATTAGGCTACGCAATCCAGCTGTCCCAAATGTTAAGATATCTCCAAACAACTCTTTTAGCTTTTCAGAATCTTTATCAAGTAAATCTAAAACGAGGGCATTGTCACAAGTATCGTCCTCAAGCCAGGATATGATATTTTTTGCAGTTTTGCGATCAAACAGCCCCTCTATTTTCTTTCTTAGGATCTCCATAATAAGACAACCTTCTAATACGTGCGAGAGATCCACCCTTACTTCCTCTAAACACAGATGCAAGCGCAGACAAACGGGACTATACTTTAGGATCCCGTTTTTGTAAAAAATTTGCTTACACTGAAGATAGAAACAAGAAGTTGAAGAACTAATTAGGAAATCCTGCAGAGGAAAAACCCAAAACAATTGCCGAATCTTTTACGTTTAACTCAAGAATGTCTAAAGGACATTCGCCAGAGAAAAAGAGTCCCCACCCAGACTTTTCCTTAGATAAACAAAGCACAACACTGCAATCACAGTCATCAAAAAAAACTTCTTCCTTACCCTGAATCCAAAGATCTTTAACCAAGGCGACCCTTGAACGATGAACAAGTTCAGCAGCTAACTTATCCAAATGAGCCTTTTTCACTACAGTCTGCACTTCAGGAAGCGAGCGATACATATTTTCTCTCCAACGCCGAAGATGCCGATCTTTTGGTATCACAGCCTCGTTCAAGAATTTTCTCAACTCGTCTTCTAATTTTTTACAATCAGAAGGCAAAACCAATCCCTCAAACAAAATATGTCCGTGGTTTTGAAAATAACGCTTATGCTCTAAGTGTAAAACAGCCCTCATACTCATCTATTTAAGCGACGAAACCCGAAAGTACTATAGACTTTAAGAATATTTCCGCCTATAAAAACCCGATTGATGTTTGAGATATTGTATTCTTAAAAAATAGTTATGCAACACACTGTAGATATCCAGACTATTGAGTCTAAATTAAATTTTACATTTTCTCATCCTCGTCTTCTAATTACTGCCCTTACGCACCCTTCTTATCGGAATGAATCTCCTTTAGCAGGAGAAGACAGTGAGCGTTTAGAGTTTCTTGGGGACGCTGTTTTAGGATTAATAGTTACTGAACATCTTTTCCTTCTTTTTCCTTCATTGGATGAAGGCCTCCTGTCAACTACACGAGCAGCCTTGGTAAATGCAGAGGCTTGTTTCGGATATACTCAGAAATTGTCTCTAGGAGAGCATCTCTTGATAGGGCGTGGAGAAAAAATGCAAAGTGATAGAGGAAAAATCTCTGCTTATGCCAATCTCTTTGAAGCTGTTTTGGGAGCTGTTTACCTAGATGGGGGGTTGTCTCCAGCTAGACAGATCGTTGTTCCCTTACTCCCAGACAAAAATGCTATTCTTCCTCTCATGCTTGTCAATCCTAAAAATCGCTTGCAACAATTGACACAACAAACGCTGAAAGTCCTCCCTTCTTATACAGCTGTTCCGTGGCCATCAGAAGATGGCTCTCCTGGATATCGTGTACAAGTCTCTGTTAACGGAGAACTTTGGGGAGAAGGCTTTGCTGGATCAAAAAAAGAAGCAGAAAAACTTGCAGCCAAACAGGCATTATCAACACATGACAACAAAAATTAAAACACAATGGGCTTGTACGGAGTGCGGCTCTTATTCTCCAAAATGGCTAGGACAATGTCCTGGGTGTCTTCAATGGAACACTTTAGTCGAAGAAAAAACCTCTTCTAAACTAAAAGTATCGTCTTCTTTATCAGGTATCGCCACACCCATACCACTTAATCATATCGAATTTCAGGAAGAAATACGGATCCAAACACGATCCCAAGGCTGGAATCGCCTTCTTGGAGGAGGAACCGTCCGCGGCAGCCTAACCTTATTAGGAGGAGATCCTGGTATAGGTAAGTCTACTTTATTACTTCAAATGTCTTCCCAATTCGCAGAACAGGGTTATAAAATATTGTATGTTTGTGGAGAGGAGTCAGTATCTCAAGTTTCGTTACGAGCTCAACGCTTGCAAGTCTTCAGTAACAATATTTTCCTGTTTCCTGAAACTAACCTTGAAGATATTAAAGAGCAAATTACCCTCATTGCTCCAGATATATTAATCATAGACTCTATTCAGATCATTTTTTCTCCATCGTTAAGCTCTGCTCCAGGATCTGTTGCTCAGGTCAGAGAAGCTACAGCAGAGCTTATGCATATCGCTAAACAAAAACAAATCACGACCTTTATCATCGGACACATTACCAAATCAGGAGAAATTGCAGGGCCTCGTATTCTGGAGCACCTAGTAGATACCGTTCTTTATTTCGAAGGAAATGCACACGCTAATTATCGTATGATTCGCTCCGTTAAAAATCGCTTTGGACCAACTAACGAATTATTGATTTTAGCTATGCATGCAAATGGATTACGTGAAGTAGAGAATCCTTCAGGGCTCTTTCTGCAAGAAAAAATCGTAGAAACGACAGGTTCTATCATCATTCCTATTGTCGAAGGATCAGAAACCCTTCTCGTAGAGGTTCAAGCGCTCGTTTCGTCTTCTCCGTTCTCTAATCCTGTACGCAAAACCTCAGGGTTCGATCCTAACCGATTTTCTCTACTCTTGGCAGTTTTGGAAAAAAGAGCAAATATTAAGCTATATTCATCTGACGTTTTTCTTTCGATAGCTGGTGGATTAAAAATCACACAACCTTCTGCAGATTTAGGCGCAGTTTTGTCCGTTGTTTCTTCTTTGCATAACCGTAGCTTGCCTAAAGATTACACGTATACCGGTGAAATTGGCTTGGGAGGAGAAATTCGCCATGTTACACACATAGAACATCGGATCAAAGCAAGCATTACCATGGGATTCAAAGGCATTATTGTACCCTTTGGGCAAATAAAAAGTTTGTCTAAAGAATTCCTGAACCAAATTGACATTATTGGAGTAAAAACAATCAAAGATGCTGTCCGCTTACTACAATGACCCTTTTTTAGCTGATTTTTGTCTAGGAAACCGCCCTCTACGTTTAGCATCTCGACAATCGCCTTTAGCAATTCTACAAGCTCATGAATGCTTAAGAAAGTTACAGGCTTTTTTCCCTCGCTTATGGGGAGAAGTTATCACGACAAAAACCACCGGAGATCTCGATCAAAAAACTCCCTTACATTCTGTAGAAAATACAGGCTTTTTCACTGATGCTGTCGACTTTCTCACTAAATCTGGGCAGTCTCATCTTGGAATACATTCTGCCAAAGATCTCCCTGAAAACCCCAAAGCCACTGTGGTAGCCATTACAGCAAGCGTTGATCCTCGAGACGTTTTAGTATTTCATGAAAAATACCTCTACAGCCCCTTTCCTCTCCGCCCATGTATAGGAAGCTCTTCTGTGCGTAGAAAAGAACTTCTTTCTTCTCTATATCCTTCAGCCATTATTGTAGATATTCGCGGGACTATCCAAACTAGATTAACACTTTTAAAACAAAAAAAATTTGATGCCATTGTTGTAGCAAATGCAGCTATCAATCGAATAGGACTGCATCTTCCTTATACACAAATTCTACCGCCCCCTTATCACCCTTTTCAGGGACGCTTAGCAATTACAGCTTCACAACATATAGAAAAATGGAAAAATTTATTTTTAACCTGTAAAATAACAGAAAGTACAGAGATGCTTAATTTTTTTTACTAAAAAGAATCCGTAAGATTTTTTAAACAAAAAAAAACCTTTAAAAAAAAGACTTTTTGAGGAAAACTTTTTCTCAACGTTTTTAATTTTAGGTAGAAATTATGCCAATCTCTCCTACAAATTTAGATAACTCACGGCCTGCTTCACCTCAATCCCCGTCTACAGATGAGCGAAGATTCAACACAGGCTCAATAGAATCCAGCCTCAGTAATTTTGACTGGGAAAGCCTCCTTAACAGGTTAGCATCAATCGCCAGAGCATTCTTTTCTGATCCTTGGAAGCTGCTTCCCTTTGTCGGTTTGATCATCGCAGGGAAGCTGATTCATGATAGAGCTACAAAAAAGAGCAACGATCAGTGGGAATTAAGGTTCTGTCTGTCTATGCTTGGAGGATCTGGTGTGCTTGTCATGGCTCTTATGGCCACTATCGCTTTAGTTGTAATCTCCTGTCTATTCTATTTGTTAGGCCAAGGGATTAGCTGTATGGTTGACCGTCGCCGCAACTAAATAGTGCCAAGTATCTTTGAACAAACAATTTTTTAATAACATTGAGAGGCTCCGGCCTCCTGAAAAATTTTACGGAGATAAAGTATGGATCCTATTGCATCTCTTTCAGAGGTTTCGGCGTCTTTTTCGCATGACCCAATTTCTTCAGCAGAAGAGCACAACAAACCTAAGAAGAATACCGTCTCTGGACATCTGCTGTTTGTTTTGGCTTTGCTTCCTGTTCTGGGATTAGGAGTGGCCGCTTATTTATGCTTAGTACGTCCTACTAAAAATTGGGAAGAATCCGCTAAAGTTGCTATTGCTGGAGGACTCGGTGTTTTTGTTGCTAGCATGGCTGCTTTGCTCCTTGTATCGATAGTCTTCTCAATCTTCCACTTGCTATACTTAGGAGTGCGCCAACTTTGTTGCTGCTCGTCACCTAATGTAAATTATCAATAGTTCCTTTTTCTTTTTGAGTAAGTAAGTGCTAATTTCTAGAACCTTTTTCTTTCTATAAGGAAAAGGTTTTCTTATGTTTTTTCTCTGTATTTAATCAAAAAAACTTTGTGCCATAGACAGATAAGCTTGCCGATAAACCTCATATTGCTTTTGCGGATCGTTTAAGCAGCGAAGTAGAAAAAACTTCTGAAATAAAAATATTTTCTTCTCCCGCCAGATAAGCCCATCTAAATAACTCAATGAATCACCATCCAAACATTTCCCAATTAGAGCCGACCTTCCGTATTTGCATTGACAACGGGAAAAATGAGCTTTAACGGCTGCCTGATCTCCTGTTAACGCTAAATAATACCCCCACAAAATAAAGGCTTCTGAACACTCTGATTCCCCATTATTTTTAAAAAAATTACTACTTAACAACTTATAGGCCTGATCCTGGTCTCTATTCCACAAACAAATTTGTATTCTATAAACCAGAATGTGTTTACGCTCTTCTTCATCAGCGAGATTGTAAACAGCTTGCAAAAGATCAACAAAGAACTCTACTTCCTCATTGATAAAAGCTTGCAAGCTGAATAAATCTAAAGCATATAGCTGTAGGACAAAAGAAGTTTTTAGTAAAAGTTCTTTTGCTTTCTGATACTCCTTATTCTGTAAGGCCTCTATCCCTTGAACAAATAAGACTAGATTTGCAATCTCTTCGTTTTGCGGTGATTCAGAAAAAATAGCCTCATCAGCAAAATCTACTAAAGCTGCTGAAAATTGAGAAAAAGCTTCCTGATTTCCAGAAGCACATACAACATAAAAAATATCGGCAACGGCTTGATAATCTCGTAAATCCCTAGCTCTTTGAAAAAGTTCTGGAAGAAATAAAGAAAAGCCTGTCCAGAAACAAAGGAATAGCTCCATCTTAGAAGACCTAAACTGCAAAGGAGCTTTATCTATCCGACAAAACAAAGTAGCTTGTTGTTTGTAATATATGACCTCAAGAAACCGTTCTTCTTCTCTTACGCTGATTTTTTTGGGAGCAACCCACAAAATCAATAACATGAATACTAAGGCTTCACTACGATGCTTATGCAAGCTGTCATACAAACGAAAACAAAGGTGATCCTCTAAACGTGAAATCTCAGGATGCTGTGCATATCTTTTTAAAGCCAAAAGTAGACATCTTATCTCTTCTATAAAACTTCCATTTCTCTGATAAACTAAAGCCTTACCTAAATATTCAAGAGGAGCCCCTGCACTCTCATGCAAATCATCGAAAAAACTAAGAGCTTGGGTTAAATCCCCTCCTTGTTCCTCTATCTGAGTTAATAGTGTCACGCCTAAACGAAACTGAGCCTCATAACTTTCTTTTCGTCCAGGAAAAGAATCCCTGATTTTTCGGTAGAAACTTGCAGCCTGATCGTATAATTTTTCGGATAAAAATGCATCAGGAATAGCTAAGCAACTTACACGTAAAGCCCCACTGCTTTCTAAGATTATGATATCACTGACTCCCAACAAATCTTGAATAACTACCCCTATCCGCTTTCCTAAACTAGGAAGATAATCTATGTGTATAATGAACAAAGTTTGATCAACAAAGACTGCAATCTTGTTATCGGATTTCTCTATCGTGATTGCAAAACGAGACTGTTGAGCAATAATCCCCTGAGTCTTTTTTTGAATCTCTATCCCATTTTTGATGAGAGAAACTATGAGTTCATTCTTTTGAACAAAAAACCACAATCCATATCCACAATAAAACTCTCCTTTATCAGCTTCTTTTGAAGGTGGAAAGAGAATTCCCATTCCCTCTTCTAGGGAGCTTTTCAAGATCGTGTACTCAACACGCATACAAGAACCAGCTTCCATATTAGAAAGCATAAAATGATACCATTGGGTTGGAGAGTGTGCCAGCGCAGGAAAGTAGCGAGAAAGAAGTATAGGTTCGTAATACTTCCAACATCCTTTATCTTTAGCGGTTAACACAGTTCTTACAGTCCATTCTGGATCACCGTGAAGATATGGCTCCAAAGCCTTACGCAGCTCTTGAACAGAAGAAAATCTTTCTTTAGGATCTATAGCTATTGCTTTCATAGCAATCTGCGATAAAGAAGGAGGAATTTCCCGATAGGGAGACATCTCTATAGGAGACAAGATAGTATCTTCATAATGAGAAAGCTTTCGTCCCTTTTTCTTTCTATAAGGGAAAGCTAGAGTCAACATCTGATAAAGAATGAGCCCGAGTGCATATATATCCGTTTTCTCTGAAGCTTCTACTCCTAACAAGGTTTCAGGGGCCATATAATCAGGAGTCCCCACAATCTTGCCGGGGATTGTCATGCTGGAATAACAAATATTATCTTCGTTAAAGGGGGAAATATCAGTCTCTCCCCTTTCTTGAAGCAGCTCTTTAGCATGCTTAAATATAGCTGCTCCCCAGTCAACAATGACAACTTCTCCAAATAAGCCTAATAAGATATTATCAGGCTTCAAATCACGATGTAGCACCCCTTTAGAATGAATATACTCTACGGTGGCACAAATTTTATCAAAAATAGGAAGAAAAGCTTTAACGGAGGTTTTTTCTTCTAGTTCTTTAGAAAAAATCTCCTTTTGCCAAACACTTTTTAATAAATTTTTTAAAGAAAATCCCTCTATGTAGGGCATGGTATAGTAAACCGACTCACCATCACTACATATCGAGTATACTGGAACTATACCAGGATGTATAAGGTCCGCCGCAATTTTTGCTTCCCTAAGAAAACGTTTCCTAAGCAAATCATTCCCATTAAGATCCTCTCGGATCTTCTTCAAAGCTACCCTACGAGAGCAAGCTTTGTCATGAGCCAAGTACACCTCACCCATGCCCCCTTTGCCAATCAGTCTAATCAATTCATACCGTTGCAAAAGAAAAGCCTCTTTTAAAGCGACGCTAGTTTATCTAAAATACTTTGCAACTCTCGCTGATTATTCCTTAAAGAGTCTTCTTTACTTTGCACTAATTTTGGATTGGCCCGAGTACGAAAATCCTCACTTGCTAATAATTTAGACAAACTTTCTATACTATTTTCTAAGCGAGATTTTTCTTTTTCTAAGCGTGTTCTCTCTTTAACAATCTGCTCAGCGGGTAGAATTACCCCAACTTGAACTCCTTCAACAACTCCTAAACTGAAAACGCAATCTTTGGGAGCTTCAGAAAGTTGTTCTACAGTTTCCACTCCTCCTAAAGTACAAATTATTGGAATATATTCTCTCGGGAACTCTTCCTTTTTAGAATTAATGATAAAAGCTTTCAAAGCTTGTCTAGGATCTAATTGCATTTCTCCGCGAATGTTACGAATTGTATAAACTAATTTTTCCACGAAAGCAAAAGACTCTCTGAATTCTTCAGGAAAAGCAAGATCAATAGACTTAGGATACCCTGTAACCATACAAGCTTCCGCTCGCAACATACTAACAGCGTGACTCGTTACCGTATCACCTAAGCCATCCCCTTTTTTATTTCCAAATATCGTCTTTAATCTCTGAAAAAGAGTTTCTGTAATATAAGGAACAACCGGATGTAATACTCCTAAAATGTTAACTAATAAGGTGGCTAAAAGCTTACGTTTATTAGCTCGCTGCTCATCACTACCCTGTTTGCTAAATAGGGTAGGTTTAATGATTTCTAAATACGTAGAACATAAATCATTCTTAAAAAAGTCATAGGCAAGAGAAGCTATTTTATCAAAAGAATAGTTGGTGTAATACTCATCTACACGAGCCAATAACTCATTGAAGCGATCTAAAATGTAAAAGTCTTCTAAACCAAGCAATTCTTTGTTAATGCCCTCTTCCAAGTCACGACTTGTCAATTCCGAAATATGTCCGAAAATAAAACGAGCGCCATTCCATAGCTTGTTTATGAAATTCTTATATTCTTCAAATAAACGATAATCGAGATCAATTTGTTCGCCACGATTTGCACAAGAGCATAATGTCAAACGGACAGCATCAGCGCCGTACAATTCAATCATTTCAATGGGATCGATAACATTACCCTTAGATTTCGAAAGCTTCTCCCATTTAGCAACTACATTCTTAGGGAGAGGTTTTCCTTTATCATAATCACGCTTCTGTTCCCCAGAAACATAGGTCCAATCTCCTTTCTCGTCATACTGTTTATAGGACTTACCGAAAATTAACCCATGCAAAAAAACATCAGCAAAAGGTTTGGTATCAGTCATAGATGAACACATCAAAACCATACGAGTGACCCAAAAGAAGAGGATATCATGTCCTGTTACTAAAACAGAAGTTGGATAAAACTTTTTCAAATCCAGACTTTCTTCATTAGGCCAACCAAAGCAAGTTAATGGCCATAATCCAGAGGAGAACCACGTGTCTAACACATCAGGATCTTGATACCACGACTCAGGATCGTTCGCTACCTCTTCAGGGATACCTTCTCCGTCGAAACAAATTACTCGGTCTTCTTCGTATTTGTTATGCCAAACTGGAATACGATGTCCCCACCAAAGCTGCCGACTGATACACCAATCTTTAAGATTATTTACCCAAGTCAGATAGTTTTTTATAAATTCTGGAGGGAAAAGATGAATATCCTTGCTATTTACAAATTCTCGTAAAGATTCTCTGAAAGAATTAACAGAAACAAACCACTGCTTAGAAAGGTAAGGCTCAATAATAGCTCCGGAACGATACGAAACTCCCACTCGGGAAGAATACGCTTCTTTTTTAACAAACAAGTCCAAGGCTTCTAAAGACGTTACAATACTTTCACGAGCCATCTCTTTAGACAAGCCCGTGAAAATTCCCCCGTTTTCATTAATTTCCCCCGTAGGAGTCAAAATATTGATCATCGGCAAATCATGATCAATCCCAGTGCGATAATCATTTTTATCATGAGCGGGAGTAATCTTCACAACTCCAGTTCCAAAAGATGGGTCTACAGAAAAATCTCCAATAATAGGAATTTCTCTATTCACAAAAGGAACAACTACCTTAGAGCCTATTAGGTGACTATATCGCTCATCATCAGGAGAAACTGCAATAGCAGTATCTCCTAATAAAGTCTCTGGACGTGTTGTAGCTACTGTAATAAAGTCCTCTGAACCTACGATGGGATACCGAATATAATACAACCACCCATCCCGCTCCTCATACTCTACTTCATCATCAGCCAAAGCAGTTTGCAAAATAGGATCCCAGTTGACTAGATAATATCCTCTATAGATCACTCCTTGATCAAACAAGATCTTAAAAGCTGTTTTCACAGCCTTGTTTGCTTCTGGATCCATTGTAAATCGCAAACGAGACCAATCACAAGAACACCCTAGCTGTCTCAATTGAGAAAGAATTACGTTCTGGCTTTTTTCTTTCCAATCCCAAATATGCTTCAAAAATTCTTCTCTCGAGAAATCGGTTCGTCGTTTACCAAGTGAAGCCTTTAAATGTCTCTCTACAACTGTTTGTGTAGCTATTCCGGCATGATCCGTTCCAGGAACCCAACAGACCTCAAATCCTTGCATACGTTTGTAACGAACAAGCATATCCTGCAAAGTATTCACAAGAGCATGTCCCATATGTAGGATCCCGGTCACGTTTGGTGGAGGCATCACTATAGAATACGCCGGTTTTTTACTATCTGCATTAGCGATAAACATACCGGAGTGTTCCCAAAACGAATACACCCCAGCCTCTGCGCTTTTAGGATCATACGCTTTAGGAAATTGATCTTCGTTCATGCCATACTTCCCATTTATTTGACTGTTCTCGTACCTCAGGTCTTAACCTGCCTGAACTCTAAGTGAAAATTGCTTTTTTAATAGCGAGTATTTTGCTTTAGAGATTGATTATGATCAAGCAAGAGGTAACCTACGATCACTGACTAAAAGCCCTCAAAGCAATTACTTCCATCCATAGATGATGACTCCGACTAAGAATTTCTTTGTCATCCTTTGTTAATGAGACTTTATAAGAAATGATACTTTGGCGATCTCGATAAGTATTATCTTTTAGAACATATACCTGATATCCAGAAAGGTGGTGCACATCGTAGGAAAATTTCTCAACCTCACCATTACCATAATACACCCATACAAGGAGAACCATGGGAAGAGAATCCCTAAAACGTGAAGGCAGCCCCCAAGTAATAACCAGTTGCTGCCCTACGGATTCTACAGTACACCTTCGATCTACACCTAGATGAGCAGCTGCCGTATAATCCTCATCTATAAATTCCAAGAATGAAGACAATACAGGTTGTGAGCACCCCCCTAAACACAACGCCAAGAGTGTCGCAGCCAAATATTTAGAATAACAACAATGCAAAAACGAAAGCAAATAACGCAAAAGACTCAACAATCCCAATTGAAGCAAAAGATTTACCATATATGGCAGAAGAACGTGCATATGCCTGAATAGCACTCACACAACACTTCCCTTGCATAAAAGCAGAAAGCAGTAAAGCAGATCCCACAGCTACACCCATAACAATACCACTAACAGCTGAGACCTTTCCATCCTTGATGGCATCGTTCAACAACAACATAAAAATCAATCCATAAATAGATTGGGACGAAGGCATCGCAGATAAACCAATAATCTTCCCATGCCCCTCATCAATTCGGGACATGACTGCATGAGAAGCCACTCCAGCCATCCCACATCCAATAGCACTACCAATCATTGCCAAGGCCATAGCTAATACAGGGCCTACTACCGATATATCTATCATATCTTTCCTCTAACCTGGATAAATCCTTTTTTTTTCAATAACACACAATTTCACACATCAAATGCCTTGAGATTTATGACAAATCACTCTTTTCAATGGCTGGAGAAGCCTTCCTCCTCCATCAAAACTATAGTGATACCACTCTATGAAATTGAGACGCAAACCATGAATCACTCCTCCCATAATAGAAAGTGCAATGTTTACTGTGTGTCCGAAGATAATTATCAAAACCCCTACTACTGGGGGAAATCTTTCGCTCATTACCATGACAGTGTTCCCGACCATAGCTCCCGCTAAGCTAAGCGCGTATAATCGCAAATAAGATAAAACATCCGAAAACACCTGAATAACCGCTGTTACCTCATCAAAGCCCCGTAATCCTCTTTGGATAACTCCACCTAAAACAGCACCCCCTAAGCCTACAAATGCTATGTAATATCCTATTTGTCCCCCTAATTCATAAGGAAGATGTAGGGCATAGTGAATCAGAGAAACAGCTTGCAAATAGATAGGAAGATACATATAGGCGCCGCACATGAAAACTACCCACCCTATAGCAGAATATCTTTGTCTGCAGTAGCGTAGCATCCCTAAAGACAGATGTATTACACCCACTAGCAACGCAATTTCCATTAAAATATTATCTATAAACTTGTCATAAACAATAGCTTTATATACAGAATCTCCACTGCTCGTCCCTTGAGCAAGAAGAAACTCTTTAGGAGTTGTTTTGTCTTTAAGTACAGGATAATCATGAACAAGTTCTTTATAGCCTTTAGGACGTTCCGTCAAATAGTAACTAGCCTTTTTCAAAGCAAGAAAATGTGTTAAAGAATATTCCCGAAAAGGGCTAGTGTAGCTAACCGAAATACCAAAAAAAGAAGTTGTAGCTCCTCCCCAAAAAATGCATCCGATCCCTAATATCGTACACATTTTAAAAAAACGTTTTAATGCGACAGAACACTTTATCTGCTTCCGAGCCTTAATAGACAAAAACAACGATGTTGCTAAAAAAATTAATCCATATCCCGCATCATTAATAATCATTGAGAAAAACACAAAAAAGGACAAAAAGACCCATAAAGAAGGATCCTTATCCGTAGAAGCCGGGGTATCATAAATATTAACCAAAGATTCCCCTAAAGCTCCTAGCCCATGATTCTCCAAATGTGTAGGAACCACTTCATTCGGATCAGGCTGTACCCGCTCTAGATGAACACCTAAACGATCACAAAGCTCCTGGACTTCAACCAAACGATCTACAACAACCCATCCCACAGCACTAAATGCTTTGTCCCCAAATAAATCATCAGCACCTGCCTCCGCGTGTTGCAAGTTTTGCTCATTGCATTGTTCACATAAAGCTTCTAACAATTCCTCTCGATACGCATGCAACTCACAAACACGAGCCCTCTTTTTGCGCAAAATAGCCTGAAGCCGAACTTCTTCTTCTCGCAACTCATTGACAGAGCATGGAGCTTCCATCTCTGTAAAAACATCCTTGGATAATGAGACAATACCAACAACTACATAGTAATCGTAGTTATATGCCGTTGTTAGATAAAAAACGTTATCCTCCTTAACCTCTAAAGAATCTCCCTCTATATGCTTCTTATAGAAAAATCGAAGAGCTAAACCCGTTTTCAACGTCAACTCACGAATCTCTTCTGAAGAGAAATTCCCTAAAGGTTTGACACGAACAATCTCTTTGCCCAAAGCTTTCAAAGACTCTGTGATGGACGTGATCTCTTGATTAATCTCAAAAATTTCCTGAAGAAGCTGTTCCGTTGTCAGATATCCAGATCTGTCCGATACTAAATCCGTTGGAGAATACTCCTTTGTTAACGCATTTAATACCTTTAATCCTTCAGAAAGCCTACGAACGTTTTCTGAATCCTTAAGTTTACTTTTTGCCAAAAATTCGACAGCTCCAATCTCTCTACATGCAGAGAAAAATTCAGACTTTTTACGTCCAATGAATAGATATTTATCTACGTCTACGCGCATGCAGACTACTCCTTATGCTGCTGAATTTTTTTCTTTGCCATTTTCATTTGCCCTACGTCTGTAATACTTCTATCACTTAAGAAAATGGCTATCTTTTTGATTGTTTCCGAAGTTGTAGGTATCAGTTTTTTCTCGAAAAGATTAACCCGAATAGAAACACGTCGAAGCTCTTCTTCTAAAAGAAGAAGCCTTTCTTGAGCGTTTTCAGCATGAATCTTGCTCAAAACATACTCTTTTGCAGATGCAATAAGAGAATCTATCCAAATAGGAGTATCTAGCAAAGAATACTCTGGAGACGTTAACACAACTCGCTTCAATAGAGGCACTTCGACTCCAGCAATATTCTCCACATCTTTTTCAAGAATATCAATAGAGAAACATTGCTCCACAGCATCTGTGTATAGAGGTATACTGAAAAGTTCTGCAAAAGCATACATTCTATCTCGAGCCTGTTCGTTAGCAGCCAGGCTTTCTGTAGCAGCACGCATCGCAGACTGTACTTCAGCTTGTAATAAAGCTTTTTTTAATTTTAATGTGGGCAAGTACATCCCTAATAGATTAAGCTTCTGTTTTTCTTCCCGATAAGAATTTTTTGTTAATTTTATTTGTGAAGACATGCTTTAGGCCAATATTTCTGCACCAACTGCTCTTTAATTCCAACTTCTTCGGAGTGAAAGCTTTGAGCTAAAATTTTCCACCCAATATCCAACGCTTCTTCAAGAGGAATATTCACTTCTAAGCTCATTAACCGGGTCTCAAAGAGATCGGAGAAAGCCAATAATTTTTTATCCCAATTAGAAAGCTTGAACCCCATAGACATTCGCTCCGCAGATTTTCTAGAGTCTGCATAAAGACGAATCAAAGCATTTGCTAAATCCCCATGATCCTCTCGAGTTTTTTTACCGATAACCAACTGTTTCAATCGAGATAATGAACCAAAAGGATCTATTCGATTATCTTTCAAATAAAACTGTCCTTCTGTAATAAAACCAGTATTATCAGGAACAGGGTGTGTAATATCATCCCCAGGCATTGTGGTTACACCGATCAAAGTGATAGATCCACCTTGAGCTATATCCACAGCTTTTTCATAACGCACAGCAAGATCGGAATACAAAGAACCTGGATATCCTCTATTCGCAGGAATTTGATCCATCGTGATGGCAATCTCTTTCAATGCATCTGCAAAAGCAGTCATGTCGGTTAATAACACTAAAACATTTTTCTTTTGCTCCAAAGCAAAACGCTCAGCACAAGCTAAAGCCATATCTGGAATTAACACACATTCAACAGGAGCATCTACTGCCTTATGAATGAACATTACACATTTATCAGCAAATCCTAAATGTTGGGACTCTTCAACGAAAAAACTATAATCTACAAACGTCAGTCCCATTCCCCCAATGATCACAACATCAGCATCAGTCTGGGCAGCAATACGCATCAACAACGCATTATGATTCTCTCCAGAGGAAGAAAAAATAGGTATTTTTTGAGACTTCACTAAGCAATTGAACATATCAATCATTGGTATGTTCGTACGTACCATTTCTCTAGGGACAATTCGACAAACAGGATTAAACGAAGGCGTCGTAATTGGTATAGGCTCTCCAAAGCAAACATCTTCATTATCAATAGGTTTTCCAATTCCATTAAAACGTCTTCCTAATAAGGAATCGCCATAAATAACTTCCATAGGTCTTCCTAAGAAGACGACCTTGTCTCCGGTAGATAATCCAGAAGTACCCCCAAATACTTGAAGAGTCACTTTTTTAGCATCAAAACGCAAAACAGAAGCATAAGACGAGCGTCCATCTGCTCGTTCAATCTGCACTAACTCTCCCAAAGAAGCTCCTTCAGCCTCTACAGTAATCAAGTTTCCCTTGATATCCGTAATTCTTGTATATATCGTTTGCATATCTACGCCGTCTGTACCATTTTGCTTTCTAATAATTTATAGATCACTTCTAGACCTTTCTGATATTCTTCAGAGAGGAATTTTTGACCATTCAGCGTCTTAATTTTACCTTGAAGCTCTAAAAAGAAACTGCGGGCATTATCCGGGCAATCAAAACAGAATCTAGAGTCAAAAATATAGCTCATCAAAGAAAAGAGCTTAATTTGACGATCGAAAGGACAATAACAGTCCTCTGCATCAAAAGCGTTTTGCTGTAAGTAACAGAAATCATATAACTCCGATTTCAAAAAGATTTCTATATCTTCCATAGAAATCCCCTCTTCTCCGACAACTTCTATTCTCTTACCAATTTCAGCCCCTTCTTCTAAAAATCGAGATGCTTTTTTAACAGAATCTCCCCATCCTGGAACTTTTGTTTCCAAAATTCCTGCTACAGAATCTAAATACTTAGACCAAGAAATCATTGGATCAATAGAAGGATATCTTCTAGCATCCGCACGAGCCTTCGAAAGACCGCAGAAAGCTCCGACAACAGATAAAGTTGCTTGTGTAACAGGCTCTTCAAAATTTCCTCCTGCAGGAGAAACTGCTCCACAAATAGTGAGAGATCCTTCTGATCCATCTTTCATTTTTACAGCCCCACCACGCTCATAAAAAGCCGCTATTCGAGATGCTAAATAAGCTGGGAAAGCTTCTTCACCAGGGATTTCCTCCAATCGCCCTGAAATCTCCCTTAAAGCTTGGGCCCATCTGGATGTTGAATCTGCTAGCAACAAAACATGTAACCCCATCTGACGATAGTACTCTGCAATTGTAATCCCTAGATAAATAGAAGATTCTCTAGCTGCTACCGGCATGGAAGATGTATTACAAATAATACAAGTCCTATGCATTAAAGATTGACCGGTATGAGGATCTGTTAAATGTGGAAATTCTTGCAAAATTTCTACAACTTCTCCCGCACGTTCTCCACAAGCACACAAAACTACTATATCTACAGCTGCATACTTCGACAAATGGTGCTGCAACACCGTCTTTCCTGCACCAAAAGGACCAGGAGTGCAGAAAGTCCCCCCTTTAAGAACAGGTATCTGCGTATCTAATACTCGCAAACCGACATCCATAATCTCATGAGACGGAACCTTCTCTCCTTCTAAAAAAGCTTGCTTAATGGGCCATTTTTGAACCATTGTAAACTCAAGTTCCATACCTGCTGCGGTGCGTCCTTTAGCAATAACGGTATCAACCGTATAATTTCCTGAAGAGATCACCCATGTTATAATTACTTCCTCAAAACACGAGAAGGGAACCATGATTTTATGATCAAAACGGCCTTCCTTTACTGTTCCAAGCACATCTCCTCGAGAAAGAACATCCCCTACTGCGGCTTTTTGTGTATAGGTCCATACAGTTTCCCGACAAATAGCATTGACATACTCTCCTCTTTTCAGGAATAAACTTGCGTCTGCTAATACTTCTAAACGATTCTGCAAACCATCAAAAATTCCTTGCAAAAGGCCCGGACCCAATTCAGCTTCTAACAAATGTCCAGAAAAAGTTACTAAAGCACCACGAGAAATGCCTTGAGTTTCCTCAAAAACTTGAATTTTGACTTCATCTCCAACGACTTCGATAATTTCTGCTTTTAACCACGTATCGTCCACACTTACATAGGCCACTTCTCCCTGACGCACGTGCCCATCAAAATGTACTCGCAATAAATTCCCGTAAGCCTCTACGACATAACCCTGCGTCGTTTGTTTTGAAGTTGCTACCATTTGATTCCTTTCTCCATCAAATTAATCAATTCTTTCCCTTTCTGAACATTTGCCCAACTATTACGAATAGCCATTAAATATGTGGTTACTCGAGAAAGAATCGCATCTGCATTAAAATAGTTGTCTCGCGCCATCTCTTCTATTTTATGAAACTCATAAAGAGAAAGAGTCTGATTTAACATGTGCGGAAGACGTCCATAATCTCCTAAAACATCTTTCAGCTCAAAAAATTCATCGGGAAGCTCATAATTTGGAGAATCTTTTTGCATCAATACATGCAAGACAACAGGATTCGAACTATCTTCATCTCTAAGGACAAAAGACACATCCTTCTGCATTACTCTAGCTCGAAAACCAGCTAAAATAATTCGCAAATCTCGCTTAAAACAAAAGTACGTTCTAAGAAATTTTGAAGAACAATTTTGATAATGATCAAGAAAACCCCTGACTAGTTCTGAGAAACTAGCTAAGCGCTCTTGAGAAGTTTTATAACGCAATAAAAAATCTTTAAAGAAATCTTCAAATTCCCACTCATCTGACCACATCTGTAGCCGTAATAAAGACTCTACATTATTACTTGTGACTGTTCCTAAAGAAAATGAGATGGGTCTTCCTGTCCAAAAAAAAGCAAAATTTTCTAGATCAAAAAAATGCCGTAGTATCACATAAGATTTCCAATCACGCTCCGCAAAGTTAAGCGCCAATAAATCATTAATCTCTTGAAGTGAATAAAGAGGGGGAGATTCCGGTTGTTGAGGAGGAAGAAAAGAAGATAAAAAATAATACTGATTCATAACGCGCTCTTGTAACCTCAACTAAGACACTCTCTAATCTGGTTTAGAGACCCACCTTCCTTTCTCAACCCACACAAAAAAGCTCCCCCCTACTGTCAATAAGTCTTCCTAAGAACGATTCAAACAAGATGGCCTTCACAGCAAGGATTTTTTAACAAGATTGAAAAATCATTTCTCGAAAATCTTTTTGTAAAAATCTAGTCAATAAATCTAACAAAGCTTCTGAGCTAATATCCAGTACCCAATTGCGCTCTTCAATCTTCAATTGAGCTCCTCCAGAAAATTTTCCTACAGATACGCCCTTCTCTTTAAGTTTAGAAGTAATTTCCTTGCCTAAAGCTTCATTGACTGCCCTAGCTGATACATGTTTCCCTATACACGCGGAAAAATTTCCAGAAATTCCTTGTGTTTCAACAGCCTGTACCAAAGCTCGTACAAGCCTAGCACTTACTTCAGGATCAGTAGCAACCCCACCTAACCACTCATCCAAAGATTCTCTAAAAATTTTTGTCTCTACTGCTTGCTTCAAATTCTCTAAAGAACGCTTCCCTGCCTGCACTAAAGCCGCTTCTCCCTTTCTCAAAATAGTGGAAGCTCTCTCTTCTGCAGAACGAATAATTCTTTGCGCTTCCTCATTGGCTTCCTCAACAATACGCCTTGCTTGCTCTTTTGCATTATGTACGATAGAACTAGCCTCTTCTTCAGCGGGCTTTAAAGTCTCTTCTCGCAAAGCATCGCATATTTGTTTTAATTTATCTTGAGCGCTGAGATCTGCCATATCTGAATACCAAGAAAAACAACGTTTATCTTAAAAAAACGATCAATTATGATCCGGTTAACCCTTAAGATTAGATCATAACAACGTTTAAAATCAAATACTAAACCTTTATGAAAAGAGTTATCCTTTGCTCTCTCTTGTTTGCAAGTTTTCCTTTTGCTCTCAAAGCTTCTTTAGAAAAAAAAACTCTTTCTAGAGCAGCACAATTACGAGAAAGACGAAAAGAATTTCTGCATGTTTCTGGGAAACCCTCTCCTCGCTATGCTTTAAAAAAACGTGCTTTAGAGGCTAAAAGAAATAAGCCTTCTATAAGTTGGATAACTTACTCTAATCTTAAATACTCTTTTCTTATCCCCAATAATTGGCAATGTATTGATGACAAAACCCAGCTCCCAGATAAATTAGATGCTCTTTTTATAGGAAAAGGGGCAGGCAGCCTAACGCCCACCATAAATAGCGCTCATGAACTTATTAATAAAACAGAAGAAGCTTATATTCAGGAAATTTTAGAATATCATCGCGCGAATGAAATGACTTTGGAGTCATCTATCTTTACTCATATCCAAGCTCCTAGTGGTAAATTCACAATCATTAAAACGGAAAAAAATACCTCTTGGGGACGAGTTTTTTGTCTCCAAAGCGTCGCGGTAATCGATCGTACAGCCTATATTCTTACCAGTACATCTACTGTAGAAGATTACCCTAACGTCTCTCTCGCCCTTCTAAAGGCCGCCTCTTCCTTTCAACTTTCGGAAAAAGAAGAAGCAGCCCGCGGGGATGCTATTTTAGAAAAAGCTTTACAAGATTTGCAAAAAGGGAAATAGCAAAAGCTACCCTTTATGATATAAAACTTCTCCTCGAAGGGAATCAAAAATGAATCGAATATGAATAGGCCGGCCGGCCAAATCCAAATTCAAAAAAACAGGAAATCGAGAGAATAGTAACTGAAAAGGTACCTCGACGCTCTGACCTTGCACGGAGACAGAGACTGCAGCCTCCCCTAAAATGGATCTAGCTTCATAAATCCTTAAACAAAGAGCAGAAAACTTTCTGATCGCATCACACATCCCAGCCTCAAAAACGAAAGAAGCATCGCAGCAATCGCAAGTAAGGACATTTTCTAAATCGATTACAGAGAAAGCTACATTTCCGTCACAACAATGTGGACAAGAAAAGCATAAAGCCTGTTCCTTTTTTTTCATGACATCCTTTTTATTAAAACAGCGAAGCTACTCTTATATCCCTAGCAAGACTATGCATTCTGAGCAGCGATCTGCTTGATAAACTCCGTAACCGCAGATTCTAAAATCTGAGTATCTCCAGAAAAAAGCCTAATACCCTCAGCTAATTTCTCGGTTGCCATAGCATCCTCATTCATTAAGAATCGAAATACACTTTCGGACAACTCTACTGGCTGAATATCTAGCTTTTTAGCCTCTTCAACACTTAATTTTCTTTCCACAGGCTGTTGCTCTTTTTTTAACTCCTCTAATAACTTAGGAGAAATAGTCAAAAAATCACACCCTGCCAAAGCAAGAACCTGCTCTTTTGTTCTAAAAGAAGCGGCCATAACCTGAGTCGGAATATCAAATTTTTTGTAATAAGAATAGATATTGGCTACTGAAGCAACTCCAGGATCAGCCTCAATAGAGTATCCTTCTGCACCATAAGCAGCTATCCACCAATCATAAATACGACCAACAAAAGGTGATACCAACGTCACCTTTGCTTTTGCTGCTGCAATAGCTTGTACAAGACTAAAAATCAAAGTCACATTGCAAGCAATTCCTTGTTTCTCTAACAACTCCGCAGCACGAATACCCTCCCAAGTCCCAGGGATTTTAATCAACAAACGCTTCTTATCTCCCCCCATCTTCTCAAAAAGTTGGGACAAGAAAACAGCTCGCTGAACCATTGCCTCTGTGTTAAAAGAAAGCCGAGCATCAATCTCTAACGACACTCGACCAGGAACACGCTTTAAAATCTCCAGGCCCAGATTCACCTGAATCTTATCTAAAACAAAAGCCAGAGTCTGGACATCATCGCCGTTCTGTCGAATTCCCCAAGCGATCGCTTCTGTTAACATCGACTGGTACTTGGGCTCCTGGGCAACTTTTAAAATTAAAGAAGGATTTGTTGTTGCATCCTGAACTTCCAATGTTTTAATTACAGCAGGATCCCCGGTATCCGCAACAAGGACACTCCAAAGCTTAAGCTGATCGAACTGGCTAGACATAAACACCTTGTCAATTTTTGACTTTGAGTGAAGCCTATCAAAAAAAACGATACTATTCAAGAGGGTTATAAACCATAATCCCCCTCTTTTATAAGTTTTTTCAGTAGGCTACTAACCGGCTACAGACTCAAACTCACTATCGAAATCAAAGATCAGGTCTTCTTGCTCTTTCTCAAGATGTTGTTTAATACGTTTATGCGTATCAAACCCTGTACCACCAGGAATCATATGTCCCATGATTACATTTTCTTTGAACCCTAACAGATAGTCCGTCTTACTACTACAAGCAGCATCTGTTAACACCCTAGTCGTATCTTGGAATGAGGCTGCCGAAATAAAGGACTCTGTTCCCAAAGAAGCTTTAGTGATTCCTAACAGTACGGGAACAGCTTGCGCAGGCTTCCCACCATCTTCTTCCGTACGACGGTTTTCTTCATAAAACTCTTTCTTGTCTACATCTTCCCCAAACAACAACGTTGTGTCACCCGGATCAGTAATGCGTACTTTTTGTAACATCTGACGAACAATAATCTCGATATGTTTGTCATTAATGTCTACGCCTTGTAGACGGTACACTTCCTGAACTTCATTAACCAAATATTTTTGTAATTCACGAACCCCACAAATCTCAAGGATCTCATGTGGAACAACTAGACCATCAGTCAACTGCTGCCCCTTGATTACGCTGTCTCCTCTTTGAACGATCAAGTGTTTAGTCAGAGAAATCAGATGCTCCTCTTCCATTCCCGTGATCTCATCCCTAACAACTAAAATTCGCTTGTTCTTCTGAATACCTTTGAAATCAACAACCCCATCAATTTTAGCAATATCAGCAGCATCTTCAGGCTTACGAGCCTCTACTAATTCTGCAACTCTTGGTAAACCTCCGGTAATATCTTTAGTCTTAATTGCTCCTCTAGGCAATCTTGCTAACAGCATCCCTGGAGCAATACGTTGCCCTTCTTCAACAGAGATAATAGCTCCGGAAGGAATAGCATACGTACCAACTAACTCTTTCATATTAGCATCAGCATATATAGCAATCTGAGGATGTAATTCCCCTCTATGCTGTTTTACGATCAACTCAACAAGCCCTGTATTCTTGTTCGTGACCTTCTCTGTAGAAACTCCTTCCACTAAATCTTCATAATGAACAAATCCTGGCTTATCACAAATGATAGGAATATTATGAAGCTCTACCTCAGCAATCCTCTGTCCAGTAGTAACAGCAGCACCATCATTAACTAAAATCTTAGCTCCTAATTCTACTGGGAATGTTGCTAAGCTTTCGATGGACTTCGTACTTAAAAGCTTCTTATACTCATTCAGACTTCGACCTTCATCCCGAACTAAATGAAGCGCTCCCATCTTGTTAAGAACAAGATTATTACCCTCTTGATCCACAACAACACGTAAATCTAAATAAACAAGAATTCCATCACATTCGGCAACAATTTCTGGAGTCGAGGACGTCGCAGCTATCCCCCCGAGGTGGAAAGTTCTCATTGTTAACTGAGTTCCTGGCTCTCCAATCGACTGTGCGGCAATAATACCGACAGCTTCTCCTAATCCAATCAGACGACCGTTGGCAAGGTTCAAACCATAACATTTAGCACAAACCCCTCGACGACTCTCACAAGTAAGTGTAGAACGAATCTTCACATTCTCGATACCAGCATCATCAATAGCTTCAGCTTGCGCAGAAGTTAATACATCCCCCGCATAAGCTAAAACGTTACTTTTATCCCCAGGTTGGTAAACATTCTCGGAAACAGTACGCCCATAAATTCGATCTTTTAAAGGCAAAAGTTCTTCAGAGCCCTGACGAATGGTTGATACCTCAATATGATTCAAAGTACCGCAATCCTTCTCTGTAATAATAACATCTTGGGCAACATCCACTAAACGACGAGTCAAATATCCAGAATCTGCTGTTTTAAGCGCAGTATCTGCCAACCCTTTTCTAGCTCCGTGAGAAGAAATGGAATACTCAAGTACAGTTAAACCTTCTCGGAAATTTGAAGTAATTGGGGATTCAATAATAGCCCCGTTAGGTTTAGCCATTAACCCTCGCAAAGCCCCTAACTGTTTCAACTGAGATTTATTCCCTCGGGCTCCGGAATCAATCATCAAGAACAGCGGATTATGTTTGCTGTTGGTTTGCTTCTTGATTTCAGAATATAAAGCATTAGATAAAAGATCAGAAACCTCAGTCCAAATACTAATCGTCTTAGAATGACGTTCCCCGTCGGTGATAATACCGTCCTCATACTGTTTCTTGACAACAGCAACCTTATCGTAAGCCTCTTTCAAAATTTCTTTCTTGATTTCAGGAATTTTAACATCTTTCAATCCCATAGAAATCGCAGCTTTCGTAGATTGTACAAAACCTAACTCTTTCAGATCATCCAGAAACCGTACAGTAGCCTCTAAGCCCACCTTCTTATAGCATTGCAAAATCAATTCACTGATACGCTTACTTGGCATACTATAATTTTGGAAACCAAGTTCTTTAGGAACAATCGTATTAAAGAATACACGACCAGGCGTAGTCTCAATAATTTGACCATCAATTCGGACTTTAATTTTTTCATGAATATGAATCCCCCGTCCAGTTTCGTCCCGACGAGAACCACATATCTCATCCTTGAGAATAAACCCTCCTGCATTCAAAGCCCGAAGAACCTCTACCTCATCCTTAAATACCTTAGTCTTTCCACCATGTTCCTCTGGGAAATATGTCGGATCAGCCATCAAGTAGTAAATACCCAACGTCATATCTTTGGAAGGCGTTGCAACAGGTTTTCCCGAAGAAGGCAAGAAAATATTATCCGGGGCCATCATCAAAACTTTAGCTTCTAACTGAGCTTCTATCGACAACGGGACGTGAACAGCCATTTGGTCTCCGTCGAAGTCAGCATTGAAGGCTGCACATACCAACGGATGAACTCGAATAGCCTTTCCTTCGATTAACACAGGCTCAAAAGCTTGTATCCCCAACCGATGCAAAGTAGGAGCTCGGTTCAACAAGACTGGATGCCCTTTGATAATTTCTTCAAGAACATCCCAAACCTCTGGAGCTCCCCGTTGAATCATTTTTTTCGCAGAACGAATAGTATAAACACTTCCTTGGTCTTTCAGCCGTTTGATAATAAAAGGCTCAAACAGCTCTAACGCCATTTCTTTTGGTAATCCACACTGATTGAATTTCAACTCAGGACCGACAATAATCACAGATCGCCCTGAATAATCCACTCGTTTACCTAATAAATTTTGTCGGAAACGACCATTCTTCCCTTTCAACATCTCAGAAAGAGACTTAAGGGGTCTATTTCCTGCTCCCATAACAGGATGCCCATGACGTCCATTATCAAACAAAGCGTCCACAGCTTCTTGCAGCATTCGTTTTTCATTACGAACGATGACTTCCGGAGTTTTTAATCGCAAAATAGCCTTCAAGCGATTATTTCGATTAATAACCCTACGATATAAATCATTCAGATCAGAAGTCGCAAAACGCCCCCCATCTAAGGGAACTAAAGGACGAAGATCAGGAGGAACAACAGGAATATTTTTCAAAACCATCCACTCTGGGCGATTAGAAGAAGATACAAATCCTTCTACAATCTTCAAACGTTTAGCAAGCTTCATTCTTGCTTGTTGAGATTTTGTTTTTCTTAAACGATCTTTCAGCTCTCCCAAGAGACTTTCTAAATCTTCTGATTTCAGAAGATCATAAACGGCCTCTCCTCCCATTTTGGCAACGAAAGCATCTTTACCCCATTTCTCAACAACTTCTCGATATTTTGCATCATTAAGAAGCTGTTTCTTCACAAGATCTGTGTTACCCGGATCGATAACAACATATTCTTCGTAATAAATTACCCGCTCCAAATCCGAAGCGGTCATTCCTAATACGTTCCCAATTCTAGAAGGAGTTGTTTTGAAAAACCAGATATGAACGATAGGAACAGCTAATTCGATATGAGCCATTCTTTCTCGTCGTACCTTAGAAAGCGTAACCTCTACTCCACAACGATCACACACAATCCCTTTATGTTTAATCTTTTTATATTTACCGCAATAACACTCCCAGTCTTTAGTAGGTCCAAAAATCTTTTCACAAAACAAACCACCTTTTTCTGGCTTAAATGTGCGATAATTGATCGTTTCCGGCTTCTTAATTTCGCCACAAGACCACTTGTCACGAATAGTCACATCTGAAGCAATCCCAATTTCTAATTTATCAAACAACCCTTCTTTCACTAGAGCTGCATCGTCTCGAGAACCTTCTTTGAACATTAACTTCTCTCCAACAAGTGTTTTTTAAGCATCTACTACCATAGGGCGAACATCAAGCCCCAGACCTTGCATTTCTTTAATCAAAACATTGAACGACTCAGGCGTTCCAGAACGAAGTAGGTTTTCCCCTTTAACGATCGATTCATAGATACGAGTTCTTCCAGAAACATCGTCAGACTTCACAGTCAAAATCTCCTGCAACATATGAGCTACCCCATATGCTTCCAAAGCCCAAACCTCCATTTCTCCGAATCTTTGTCCTCCCATTTGCGCTTTACCTCCAAGAGGTTGCTGCGTAACGAGAGAATAAGGTCCTATAGAACGAGCATGAATCTTGTCTGCAATTAGGTGACTTAACTTCAACATATAGATGTATCCAACAACGACCTTACTATCGAAGCGCTCTCCAGTTTTACCATCGAAAAGATAAGATTTACCATCTTCGGGTAATCCTTGCTCTATCATCATATCCCAAATACGCGACTCAGGAAATCCTTCAAAGACAGGCGTTTTAACGTAAATACCCGCGGTTTTCGCTGCATACCCCAAATGAGTCTCTAAAACTTGCCCAAGATTCATCCGAGAAGGCACCCCTAATGGATTCAAGATCATTTGTACAGTTTCGCCATTCGCTAAGAAAGGCATATCCGCTTCTGGAACAATCTTGGAAACCACGCCTTTATTTCCATGGCGTCCCGCCATTTTATCTCCAACTTGAAGTTTTCGCTTAGAGGCTACGTAGACCTTAACTTGACGAATTACTCCGTGATCTAAATCCGCATCCCCTTCTTTTATGTGCTCAGCTTCAGTCTTGTAATTTACTTCTAGACGTTGGACTGCAGTTTCATAATTTGAAAGAATATCCTTCAAAACATCATACATATCACAAGGAGCCATCAACAAATCAACTAGAGACTCTTTTTCTAAAAGCTCAATTGTTTCTTGATCAAAAACAGCTCCTTCTTGAACTAAAATATCTGCAGAACGACGATGAACAATAGCCGCAGGAGCTTTTTCATTAAGTAATAAAGCCCCTAATTTCTCTCTGTGCTCTACTTTTAACTGAGCAAGCTGACTTTTATACTCTTTCTGTAAATCTTTAAGATGTACAGCTTCTTCAACAAGCTCATCATCGCTTTTAGACAAACGATCCTTTCTACTGAATACCTTAACATCCATCACGACACCCTCTGTGCCAGGAGGAACCGTTAAAGAAGCATCTTTTACGTCTGCTGCTTTTTCTCCGAAAATAGCCCGTAATAAACGCTCCTCAGGTGCTAATTCAGTTTCAGATTTAGGAGTAATCTTCCCAACAAGAATATCCCCGGGTTTAACTTCTGCCCCAATACGAACAATCCCGTCTTCTCCTAAATTTGCTAAAACCTCTTCAGAAACATTGGGAATATCTCTAGTAATCTCTTCTTTACCTAACTTGGTATCTCGAGCCGTTAATTCAAACTCTTCTATGTAAATAGAAGTATACGCATCTTGCTTGATCAATTTTTCTGAGATGATGATCGCATCCTCAAAATTGTAACCATACCAAGGCATAAAAGCTACGAGCACGTTTTTACCGAGAGCAAGCTCTCCTTTATCCGTAGCAGGCCCATCAGCTAAAACATCCCCATGCGTAACCACATCACCAACAGAACACAATGGCGTTTGGTTAATGCAGGTTCCTGAATTAGATCTTAAGAATTTTTTAAGCTGATATCTATCCTTAAGGGTCGGATTATTTTTCTTAGCAACGACGATCTCATAACTATCGACGTACTCAACCACTCCATCTTCTTGAGCGACAACAATTGCACCAGAGTCTTTAGCAGCACGACCTTCCAATCCAGTTCCGACGATAGCTGCTTCAGTTTTCAATAATGGCACAGCCTGACGTTGCATGTTCGATCCCATAAGAGCCCGGTTGGCGTCATCATGCTCTAAAAATGGAATCAGCCCCGTTACAACAGAAACTAACTGTTTAGGAGAAACATCCATATGCGTGACTGTACTCGTATCTGCCTCGAAAGCTTCCCCTTTGTACCGAGCCCAACATACAGGATTCTTAAACATATTGTATTCATCTAACTCTGCAGACGCCTGAGCGATGACACAGTCTTCCTCAACATCAGCTGTCATGTATTCAATTTCATCCGTCACAATACCGTCACGAACTACTCGATACGGAGTTTCAATAAACCCAAACTCATTAATTTTAGCGAAAGAAGATAAAGAAGTGATTAATCCAATATTTGGTCCTTCTGGAGTTTCAATTGGACAAATTCTACCATAATGACTTGAATGAACGTCTCGAACCTCAAACCCAGCTCGCTCTCTATTCAATCCTCCAGGTCCTAACGCTGATAGGCGTCGCTTATGCGTTAATTCCGCAACAGGATTCGTCTGATCCATGAATTGAGATAACTGTGAACGGCTAAAGAAATCTTTTAATACGCTTACTAACCCCTTCGCCGAAATAATCTTCCCTGGAGTCAATGTATCAGAAGAAAAATCAAAAAGATTCATTCTTTCTCGAACAATTTTCTCCATTCTTGCCAATCCAGAACGACAATGATTCTGAATTAACTCTCCAACAGAACGAACTCGTCGATTAGCCAAATGATCAATATCATCAATAGAAGTCTTTTCATCACCCATTCGCAAACGAATCAAGTATTTCAAAGCTCCGATAACATCTTCTTTTCTCAAAGTCACTTGAGATAAGGTTTGATCATCTAAAGAAAATCCTAATTTTTTATTTAACTTATAGCGACCAACACGTCCTAAGTTATAACGCTTCGGATCAAAGAACAAGCGCATGATCGTAGAACGAGCGTTTGCTAAAGTTGCAGGCTCTCCCGGACGTAATCTACGATAAAAATCTTTTAGAGCCGCTTCATAAGAATCTGCGGGATCTTTGGCAAGCATCTTAATGATCGGATGATTTTCATCTGCACCAACAGCAATTTTTAAAGACTGTACTCCTGCATCCAAAATACGTTTTAGCATAGCCGTGCTGAGCTTTTCTCCAGCCTTACCGTAAACTAACGAAGAATCCGCATCAACAACATTATCCGCCAGTACTTTACCAACTAAAACGACGAAATCTTTCTCTGATCGTAATAAACGCTCTTCTACAGGGAAAAATTCTTCAATAATGTTTGCATCTGTTGAATAGCCCAGAGCTCGAATGAACGTCATAGCTAGAATCTTTCTACGACGTTTTTTTCTATCAATGTGAATGTATATAAGATCATTGATGTCGAAAACAGCTTCTAACCAACTTCCCCGATAAGGAATGATTCTGAAAGAAAACAAAACATTCCCTTTGGAATGTTTCTCTTGCTCAAAATTAATCCCCGGAGAACGGTGAACTTGAGAAACGACAACTCTCTCCGCTCCGTTAATAATAAAGGTCCCTTTATCAGTCATAATAGGAATAGTTCCCATATAGACTTCTTCTTCTTTGATACCCGTTTCATCCGTCAAACGGAAACGAACTTTCAAAGTAACGCTATATGTGATTCCCCGACGAATACATTCTTCTGGAGAATATTTCGGAACTCCTAAGTTATAGGAGAGATATTCCAAAATCGTAGCTTCATTGTAAGATTTAATAGGGAAAATTTCTCTGAAGACTTCTTCTAAACCAATGTTTTCTCGCTCTTCAGCTAGCTTCCCGACTTGAAGAAACTGCTTATACGACTTGATTTGAACTTCGACAAGATTAGGAAGATCTAAAATATCTTCTTTCTTTTTGACGCTGACCCGCTCCGGGCACTTGAACATGCGAGCTCTCCTAAGACTTTAAGACTTTTGGCAATACTATTCTTTCATTCAGCCCCTATCTAATCCTTAAATAGACGTACAATAGACGCTTTCCTTTTAGAGCAAAAAAGAATCAATCCACTACTAAAAAGTTAGATAGTCTCAGATACATTCGCCCATCCGATAAATATTATCGCCTTGATTCCACTAAGAAAAAACCATTGCAACAGAAACACTCTGCTTGCCATGCTAAACACTAAAAAAATTAAGTCCTGACGGATCTGTTAAGATATACCGAGAACTCTTTTTTACCTAGCTACTGTGCAGCTAAACGAAAAGAGAAGCTTGCAACAATCAAGCATTCTCTTTCCCATAACATTTTACAGCCCTTTAGCAACAGCTTTAGCACCGGCTTCTTGTAGCTTCTTAACAGTGTCTTCTGCATCACTTTTAGAAGTTTTTTCTTTAACAGTCTTAGGCAATCCTTCGGTCATTTCCTTAGCTTCTTTCAAAGCCAATCCTGTAACTTCTCTAACAACTTTCAAAACACTGATTTTTTTATCAGCAGGAACATCTTCCAGAATTACAGCAAACTCCGTAGACTCTGCAGCAGCAGGAGCATCACCAGCACCAGCAGCAGCACCAGCAATAGCTACTACAGGAGCAGCAGCAGTGACGTCCCATTTCTCTTCCAATAATTTTTTAAGCTGAGACAATTCAAGCACCGTCAAGCCGCTCAAATGTTCTACTAAAGTTTCCAAACTTTCTGTTGTCACTTTGTCACCCTTATTTTTTAGAATGTTAACACTACTCTTGAGTTTTTTCTGCTTTCTGGTCGACACAAGAAATAACACCAGAAAGAACCGAATTCATGATTCCTACAACTTGAGACATAGGAGCCGCAATCAATCCAGCTATTTGTTGTCTGAGCTCTTTCATAGAAGGCAATTTAGCAACAGCTTCGATTTCTTGTCCTGACAAAGAAGCATTGTCTATTCTTCCTGCAAGAAAAACCAAAGAATCATTATGCTGTTTATTAAAATCCAATACCTGCTTTGCAGCAGACACTGGATCGCCATAAGCAAACACAACTCCAAGGTGACCCTCGCTGTCTTCTGGACCCATCTCCACTCCAGAAGACTCCAAAGCTTTAAAAAATATCTTCTTTTTCAAAACTTCAAACTCAGCAGAGACTCCGGAAAGATTATTTCTAAAGCTTCTAGAACGCGCAGCAGTGAAACCCAGATATCTCAACAAAATAAAACCCTGAGAAGCAGTTATCTTTTCCTCAACCTCGCGAAGAAGCAATTTTTTCTCTTCTTTCATTCTTCCTCTTCAAACTTAGAATTACAATGCAATCAACTCCCTAGTATCCACGGTAACACCTGGTCCCATGGTCGAGGAAATAGTGAAATTAACTAAATATTGTCCCTTTGCAGTTGCTGGCTTAGCCTTAATTAAAGCAGCACACAAGGCCTCTACATTTTCTTTGATTTGCGCACTACCGAAAGAAAGCTTCGCAACTCCTACATTGCACACGCCCGCTCGATCAGCTTTAAACTCAATTTTACCTTTTCGCAACTCTGAAATAGCTCTAACTACATCGGTTGTCACAGTACCAGCTTTTGGCGTAGGCATTAAATTCCTAGGCCCTAAAATTTTTCCAAGCTTACCAACTTCTCTCATCATATCGGGAGTAGCAACAGCAACATCAAAATCAACCCACCCCCCTTTGATTTTTTCTACTAAATCGTCACTACCAACGAAGTCTGCTCCAGCCTCAATAGCTTCTGCTGCCTTATCTCCTGCGGCAAAAACTAAAATTCGCAACACTTTACCGGTACCATGAGGCAACGAAACCGAACCTCGAATTTGCTGATCGCCTTTTCTAGGATCGATTCCTAATTTAACAGAAACATCAACCGTTTGATCAAAACGCACAGCAGGACACTGTTTTAAAATATCTATCGCTTCACCTAAAGAGTACGATCTTGCGAAATCGTAACTCTCTCGAATACCACGAATGCGTTTTCCTTGCTTTGTCATAATTATGCAGCTCTTTAACTAATTACTCTACATCTACACCCATACTACGGGCAGTCCCCTCAACCATTCTTTCAGCAGATTCCAAAAGAACAATATCCATATCTTTCATCTTTTGCTCAGCAATCGCCGTTATTTGTGCTCGAGACAACTTACCAACTTTATTTCTGTTAGGAATTTTAGACCCAGATTCTAGGCCTAAAGCTTTTTTAATTAATGAAGAAACAGGAGGCTGTTTCATCACAAAAGAAAAAGTCTTATCTGAATATACAGTGATTACAACAGGAAGTAAATCACCCGGACGATCCTGAGTTGCCGCGTTGAACTCTTTGCAAAAACCCATAATATTTACTCCTGCAGCACCCAAAGCAGGACCAATTGGTGGAGCGGGGTTAGCTTTCCCTCCAGGGATTTGCAATTTAATAATTTTAATAATTTTTTTATTCGACATATTCAACCCTACTCAGCCTTAGCACTCCTCTCAATAACGAGGGAAAAACGAAAAAGTTAAATTATAAGAACATAGAGAATAAGAATACACAGAATTTCTTATTCTTATTCACTTTCTTGCCCCGGCAAGACTTCTTCTACCTGCCAAAATTCTAAATCATCAACACGAGTCTCTCTTCCAAAAATGGAAACCATAACGCTAAGTCGTCCTTTGTCGTGAAATACCTCTGAAACAATTCCAACAAAGTTAACAAAAACTCCGTCATTAATTTTAACTCGCGACCCTACTTCAAATTTATGCTTCTGAACAATTCCAGATTTCTTCTCTTCTAAATCTGCTAAAATATTTTTTACTTCTTCTTCAGACAGAGCTACAGGAACGCCCCCTCCCAAAAATTCAACTACACCTTGCGTCTTTTTTACATATGACCAAGATTCGTCCGTTAAATGCATTTTAATTAGGAGGTATCCCGGCCAAATATACTTCTCAACAACTTTGTGCTCACCTTTTTTTACTTCCATAACGTTTTCGGAAGGAAGAATAATCTGCTGAATAAAATCAGCCATTCCTGAAGCTTCTTTAAAATCTTCTAAAGATTTTTTTACCTTCTTTTCTTGAGCCGTAAAAACTTGGACGACATACCATTTAAACATGAATTAACCAAAGAAAAAGCTTGTTACTTTACCCAATAATGAAAGAAATTTCCGAAGAGCCAAATCTACACAATAGATGGAAAATCCAAAGCCGAAAATACTTACCAAAATAATTTTGACATATCTTCTAAGATCTCGCTTACTTACCCACTCAATCTTTTTAATTTCTTCAATAAAACTGCCTGCAAAAGCCGCTTGCTTTTTTGCTGAAGACACTTTTTTAAGAAATTTTCTTCGGCGATCCTGCCCCATAAATGAATTCTTCTTTCAGTTATCTAATACGAGTGCGGAGGGATTCGAACCCCCGACCGGCGGCTTTGGAGGCCACTGCTCTACCATCTAAGCTACACACCCAAAGGCAAGGCTGCATAAACGCCTTGCCAACACATTACTTACACATTTATGCAATGATTTTAGAAATAGTTCCAGCGCCAATTGTACGACCGCCTTCTCGAATGGCAAATCTCATTCCTTCTTCCAAAGCCACAGGACTAATTAATTGCACTTCAAACTCGACATTATCTCCAGGCATAACCATTTCAACTCCTTCAGGCAAAGTTACAACACCTGTAACGTCTGTAGTACGGAAGAAGAACTGAGGTCTATATCCCGTGAAGAAAGGCTTGTGACGACCGCCCTCTTCCTTTTGCAAAACGTAAACAGCACACTTAAATTGTGTATGAGGTTTAACACTGTTTGGCAAACAAACGACCATTCCTCTTTCAACGTCATTTTTACCAATACCCCTAAGGAGCAATCCGACGTTTTCTCCTGCACGACCTTCAGGAAGCTCTTTTCTGAACATTTCAACCCCTGTAACGATCGTATCTTTAGTATCTCTAAGACCAACTAACTGAACTTTATCGGAAACCTTAACAATTCCACGTTCAATACGTCCAGTTACTACTGTTCCTCGTCCAGAAATAGAAAATACATCCTCAATAGGCATTAAGAAAGGCTTATCAATTTCTCTTTCTGGAGTTGGGATATTATCATCGACAGCTTGCATTAGCTCTCGAACCTTCTCTATGTATGCAGGATCTCCTTCTAAAGCTTTCAAAGCAGAACCTCTGATAATTGGACATCCCTTATATCCTTTTTCTTCAAGAAGCTCGGCCAACTCCATTTCAACTAAATCAACGAGCTCAGCATCTTCTTCGGAAATCATATCAATTTTATTGAGGAAAACAACGATGTAAGGAACACCCACTTGTCTTGCCAAAAGAATGTGCTCTTTAGTCTGAGGCATTGCTCCATCTGTCGCAGAAACAACCAAAATGGCCCCATCCATTTGAGCAGCACCGGTGATCATATTCTTGACGTAATCGGCGTGACCAGGACAATCCACGTGAGCATAGTGGCGATTAGGAGTTTCGTACTCAACGTGGGAAGCGTTAATCGTAATACCACGAGCTTTTTCTTCAGGAGTGTTGTCAATAGAGCTATAATCACGAAAATCAGCCAACCCATCTCCAGACAACGCACGCGTAATAGCAGCTGTCAACGTAGTCTTACCATGGTCAACGTGTCCAATGGTCCCTATGTTGATATGAGGCTTATTACGTTGAAAAGTTTCTTTTGACATCTCAAAAATCCTCAAATTAAAAATTAGTTTGCTACCGATATCTTTTGCCCAGAATAGGAATTGAACCTACGACCACTTGCTTACCATGCAAGTGCTCTACCACTGAGCTACCTGGGCCTATACGTAAAAAGAGGAAGCAACCTAATCAACAGCGCATTTCCCGTGTTAAACCTTCAACCAGCCCTAACATTCGTTTTAACCTCGCCTCAGTCGCAAACAAAAGTTGTGCAAGACATAACTGAGGACACCCCCGGCTTCGACACGAGCATAGTAACTTCAGATACAGATTATTATCAAGCTTTCCCCCTCAAAACTGCGCGACTTTATTCGAAGGACAGCAAAACACCCTCTAACGATGTCTGTAGACAACTCGCGCTTTTGTCAAATCATAAGTGGACATTTCAACAGTTACACGATCTCCAACTAGAAGACGGATATTGCTCATACGCATTTTACCGCACAAATGCGCAGTAATGGGGACCCCGTTCTCCAACATTACCTTGAAATGCATACCAGGAAGCAGCTCTTCCACCTTACCTTCTAGAACGATCGTATCTTCTTTTTTTGCCATTCCTAAAAAAACCTAAAAAATATTCTATCTCTTTATTCCAAGTTTAAAATAAAAAAACAGGCCTAAGCCCCTACAAAGCCACAAACCTGTCATTCTCCGGGAACTCGAGGGAGCGATTATATCGACTGAGCAGAAAATGTCAAACAACTTGTCAAAAAACGCAAAGGGAAGTATCCTCTCCTCTTTGCGCACGCTAAAACAAATAATATTTTTATTTGTTTACAATCAAAAACCTTAAGCTTTAGACTGAGCCGTTTAGACTCAACATTTGCAAGGCCCCTCGTCCTCCGAATAAGAAGCTTAATTTCTTTTTTGAGACGTTCTGAGATACTCCAGTTAATCCTGTCTAAAGATCTTTTATTGCGCTTTAAAAAGTAGATAGGCCATGGTCAAAACCGTTTTACCTGTTGCTCCTCATAGTGCTCTACCCCTACCCCCTCCTGAGGATCTTTGTTGCAACACTGCTAACACCGTTGTTGCAGAAACCCCAACAGCTTCAACCTCTTCGCTTGCTGCTTTGTCTACACTTGTTCCAGAGCCAATTCAGAATCAAAATCGATTACGCGCAGTAATTCATACTATCGGAGACTTTTTACAAAGAAATTGGAAATACCTTCTTCTGTATATCCTTGCCTGGTCTCTAATTTTGATTTGCCATAGTTCTGTTGCTGTAGTTTTGAGTATTTGGCTAGGAATAGGATTTGGAGCCGGGGTTGTTCTCGGTATTATTTCCGCTAACTTTTTGGATAAACACAATAAACATCCCCATCTAAATAGCTTATGGAATATCACTAACCATGGGTTACAACAATTAGATCCCAATGGTACGAGACAATTTCTTCTTGCTACAATCATTGCATCGATTTCAGCCCTTATCTATGCATCGCCTCACGCTATAGGCTTCATTATTGGAGCATTTTTAGGAAATCAAACTAGTATCTTAGCAGCCTATGGACGTCGTTTCAAAGCAGGGCCTGGATATGTAGCTGACCGGGACCTTTTTAATAAGCAAGAAAAACAGATTCGGAGAGCTATTCTACAATGCCAGTTAGTTCGTAATCAAATGATCTTACAAAAGCGTCTAGATATACTACAGAGACGCTCTCATAACCAGACTAAAACAATAATAATACGTCCTCTTACGGACCGTATTTCCATTCCAGGAGATATGGGGAACGATATTTTATACAACAAATCCAAAACAGCAATCACTATACTCAACCACAAGATTGCCCAGCTAAAACAATCGCTTGCTCATCTCTATGATTGTCCAACACGAGTTATTGAACGATGATATTAACAATCCCTTCTGAACATAAAACTTGTCTAGAAAAACAAGAAAAAGCTCTGACCCTTCTTTTTCCAGAAAATTTCATTAAGGACACCTTTTATAAACAGCTTTTGCAAATCGGACTCTCAGCAAAACCTTTCCCGAAAGAATTTTTAACAAAAGAGAATTTGGTTTTAGGCTGCCAAAGTGATCTTTATCTTCATAGTGAGTTCAGAAATGATGCACTATTCTTCTTTACCTATACTGAAGCTTTAATCTCTTCTGGTATTGCGGTGCTATTCTCTGATATTTACTCCGGAGAAACTCCTGAAACAATTTTGACCTGCAAACCACTATTTTTTGAAAAATTAAGCAAACATCTATCTATGGGACGATCTCGTGGAGGAGAATCTCTGTTTCTAAGAATGCAACGTATAGCTGTTCAATACCTGACTCGAAAAACTAAATAAAAAAAAAATAGCCAATGACTCCCATTGGCTATCTTTCTGTGTCCATAAGAATATTAGTTTCTTCGATGAGAATTTCTTACTAAGCGGAATGCAGTATACAGAAAGTATAATAGCATGACTCCACACCAGATCATACGTATGGTATTGAGAACTCGAGCAACACTTCCACTTTCAATATCCGCGTTCCTTATTCCCATTATTTGAGGGTAAATATCTCTTACAGTACTGTTAATACCGTTAGAGCATCCATTAGTCGTATTTGCAATTGCCGTAATGTTATGAGAAGAAGATTGAGATATAGTATTATTGCAAGAAAATGTTCGGCATTCTTCAGACAGTCTTAAATTAAACCCATCTAATCCCACAAACATTAGCTGTACTAGACCCCCACAAATTACGGATATCAGTTCTACAGAAAGCCCAAAAGCCGTATGATGTCTGGAATTGTATCGCCCTCTCCGACCACTTCTAACCAAAGCCATATTTCCTTGATTCGATGAAGCAATCCTCTCTCTTTCTTCTCTCCACATAGATGGAGTCATGATTCTCATTCCTAATCCTACAACCGCATCCCACAATCTAGGGAAATTTCTTGATGCAAGATCTAATATAATTACAGGTGTGAGAGTAGATTCTAGCCATAAAAGCGCGTTTCTTGTACAGCTAGTTTGCGGATCATTTTGAATCAATAAGTTTATCGTTACTCCATAGCAGACACTTAACTCAACCATTCCAATTAACCCTCCCCAAGAGGAGAATAGTCTTGCAAGCATCCTAAACAAACGTAAACGGTGAGCTCTGTCAGAACGATTAGTACACAAAAGAAAAATTTCTGAAGAAACCCCACCAATATAAGAAGCTGTAAATCCAGCATCGAACGCATCCAGTACACTCATTGATTGCGGAGAATACGAATATGCTGCCTTCGTTGCAGTTAGAGCATGTCTAAATAGAGAAGTTAACAAAAGAATCAATCGTACAGCAGGCACAGGGAAAGGATTTCCAGAGCGCACAGAAGATCTCATATCCTCATTCAAAGCAGCTGTTAAACGAGTAAAAGCACGACTTTCTTCAGAAGAAACTACTCTAACCACCTGTAAATTAGGAGAATGGAGATTTTCTCCTGCAGGAAGATTCTCTATCATCAAAGAATCTAAACCGGCGGCATTCATGAATTCCATACGCAAAGCAAGTTCAAAACAAGCGTCTCCAACTTGAGGGATAATACCTTGTGTATATGGAGAAAATGGAATACAAGAAACACACCCTTCCTGCCTAGCAGCTAAATATCCATTTATATCCAACAACCTTCCACAACTACCAGGACTCATATAGAAGTATCTATTCGAAATAGTGGAAACAAAAAACGACGGATTGATTCCAACAACTCGAATACGTAAACAGTGAGGAGACCAGGAAAATAGCTGAAGAGCTCTCTCTACAAACAACCCTCCGTCCCCATAATAAATCTGCAGAAAGACTTTTGCTTCTTCTTGTAAAAAAAATTTGTACCACGTTCTTAATAAGGCGCGTACAGTTGAGTGATTGGCTGAGATCTGACAACAATTTGATAAACCTAATCCTCTAGCGAGCATACTACAAGCTCTTCCACCTGCATTAGGGATAGCAACCACAGGTCGATGCAGCATCTCACTCAACTGGAGACTTTCTCCCCAAACACTACGCGGAGATAACCCGCTTGCATTAACATATCCTACTTCAACACATGGAATTTGATTACTATCCTCATCATCATCAAAATCACAAATACGCACTCCAGCACGAACATCCTCAAAAGCATTAAAACTACAATCTACAGTTTCTACAGCTGAGGAAGAACCACTATCACCCTCTCCTACAACCATTACATTCACATGTTCTGCGGTAACCTGAGCCTGTACGGAAGACGTGTTTGTAGATTCTTCTCCCCCCACCGAAGAACTCTGACCAATCGACCCAGCAGAGTACTCTTCGTCACTACACATACGTAAACAAGTCTCTTCTTTGTTATTATTGGAACATGGATCAGGCATAACTTCTCCTTAAATACACCCCTTTTTTTAAAATTTCTTCGACAATTACTAAAAATTTTTCTAAGTGATACAACTGCACCGCACCAACTACAGGGATTAGGCCCAAAAAAAAAGCTCTTTGCCAGACCCTCTAGGTCTAACAAAGAGCTTCTCACGCTATTTACGGACTATTGATCCCTTCTCTGTTTAACCTCCTGCGGCCCAACCCCTAATAATAGAAAACCAACGTTTGGTAACAGAATGCATTGCCTTAGAGAAAATGACTTCACACGAAGCCATCATTCGCGCATAAACACACCCGAAGAACTGCTTCTGCAGACCCAACTCTAAAATCAAAGAAAGAATGTTTTTATAGTTGAATGTGTTCATATATGTTTTTCAATGTAAAAACTTCAGTTTATTCTTTTTAAAGAAAAAACGCAAGAGATTTTGCGCAATTTAATTACGTAAAAATTCACATATTATTCAATAAATATTCTACATTAATTAAATCACACTCAAAAACAATAGAATAAAACCACTCTACACGCTTGCTGAAGGTTCTTTTTTACCTTTTTTAACAAACATCTGTAAAATAAAAATTAACGATATCGCAGCACCAAAAGCAAACAAGAAAAAGTTCAGAACAATATCAACTTTTTAGAAATTGGGGTAGAGGGGGAGGCTGTGATAAAACTGAATCGTCTCAAATAGAGGTTATTCTATTCTATAAAGCTTTCCTCTTGTCAAACATTAACTGCTTGTGATAAGCTCTCCTATTGTTGTTCTGGGGCAATAGCTCAGCGGTTAGAGCTGCGGACTCATAACCCGTAGGTCCCTGGTTCAAATCCAGGTTGCCCCACATTTGTTGGACTCGTCTCTTCCTTTATGAAGCTAAGGTGTCAAAACGGAAAGTTCTTTAACAGAATCTATCAACTTTTGCATCAAAGCAATATCTTTTCGCAGAAGACCCGGTCTCTCAACTCCAGAGGATACATCGATCCCTTTAGGATTTAGAAGTCGTACAGCTTCTTTGATATTAAAAAAATTTACTCCTCCTCCCAACATCCAGTTATCGTGTTGAAATGGAGAAAATGCCTTCCAATCAAAAGGCCGCCCCCTCTCTCCTCCAATATGATCGTAAACTACTGTAACAGCTTTATTCATCGAAGGAATTATCGCAGATGGTTGTCCATTGGAATGTACAAACACAACATAAAAAATAGAAAAAAGCTCGCGCAACTGAGTAAATTTGCATACAATATCCCGCCCGGATAACTGAATGCTAGAAATCCCTATTGTCTCTGCAATTGACAGAATTTCTTCCACTGAGCGATTAGGGAATACTCCTACAGGCTCAGCTCCACCATCACGTATTGCTTCTACAATATACTTTGCAGTTTCTTCAGTAACGCATCTTCGAGAATCCTTAGAGAAAATCATTCCGACATAATCAGCCCCAGCTTTGGCAGCTTCTCGTGCGTCATCAGGATGTGTAACACCACAGATTTTCACCTTCATATAAGGAAAAGGCCTAAAACCAATTGTTAAAATAATGTTTCAAAGAAAAACAAGACAAAGCAACCAGCATGTCTAAGAGATTTATACCAAAGCAATAGAAATAAATCGGATAAAAAGCGTTCCTTGCAAGAAATCAAATATTCCGCTTTGATCTATTTTACAAAACGAGTGTACAGGTTTTCAAGAATTTCATGCTTACAAATAAAGAAATCCATACAACTACAGAACAGTTTCCAACATGGGCAGACCTTCTCTCCTCTAAATCACCAAGACGGTTTATTTTTGGGAATTGGAAAATGAACAAAACTTTTTCCGAAACCCAATCTTTTTTAAAAAATTTTATCTCTTGTAAGACCTTTTCTAATTCAAAAATTACTGTAGGGATTATCCCTCCTTTTACAGTCTTGATGGCTTGTCAACAAGTATTAAAAAGCTCTCACATCCTTTTGGGAGCCCAAACTGTCCACGAAGAAAATTCGGGGGCTTTTACAGGTGAAATTTCAGCTCCTATGCTCAAAGATATTGGAGTAGACTTTGTTCTCATTGGCCATTCTGAAAGAAGACATATCTTCCATGAGCAAAATCATATACTCGCAAAAAAAATGCTCGCAGCGATTAACAATAACGTCATTCCAGTTCTTTGCATTGGGGAAACCCTTAAAGAACAGGAATCTGGAGCAACTCAGGATGTTTTATCGGAACAATTAACCACAGGATTATCTGATTTCCCTAAACAGGCCCCTTTTATTCTAGCATACGAACCTGTCTGGGCTATTGGCACAGGAAAAGCAGCTAATCCTGAAAAGGTTCAAGAAATTCATGCCTTTTGTAGAAAAACCGTCTCGAATCTTGTTTCCAAAGATTCTGCAAAACATATTCCTATTCTTTATGGAGGCTCTGTAAAAGCAGATAATGCTCGCTATCTTTCTCGCTGCCCCGATATTAATGGTCTTTTAGTTGGAGGGGCCTCTTTATCTTCTGAAAGTTTTCTTGCGATCATAGAACAATTTGGTATCTCATAAATCAATATAACCCATGTCAGTATCATCTCCTCCTGTAGAAGTCTCTGTTCTCACAGACTCAATCAAAAATCTTTTAGAAACCAATTTTTTGCGAGTGGTGGTTAAAGGAGAACTAAGCAACGTTTCTCTACAAACAAGCGGCCATTTATATTTTGCCATTAAGGATAGCAAAGCTGTGCTCAATGGTGCTTTTTTTCATTTTCGAAATAAATATTTCGATCGCAAACCTAAAAATGGAGACTATGTCATCCTCCATGGAAAGCTTACCGTTTATGCACCCAGAGGACAGTACCAAATCGTAGCCCATGCTCTTATTTTCTCAGGAGAAGGTAACTTATTACAACAATTCGAAGAACGAAAACAACGTCTTGCTGCAGAAGGATATTTTAACCCTAGTCTAAAGCAACAACTCCCCCCAGGAGCCCGAACCATAGGCGTAATCACTAGCCCTACAGGAGCAGTAATTCAAGATATTTTACGCGTTCTTTCTCGCCGCTGTCATCAATTCCAAATGATCCTTTATCCGGTTACCGTCCAAGGCTTCACAGCCGCTCAAGAAATTTCTCGAGCTATTCAAGCTTTTAATCAACAAGATATGGGCGTTGATGTCCTTATTATCGCTAGAGGTGGCGGCAGTATAGAAGACCTGTGGGCTTTCAATGAAGAAATTTTAGTCAAAGCTGTCGCACAAAGTTCGATTCCTATTATTTCTGCTGTTGGACATGAAACCGATTTCACTCTTTGCGACTTTGCTGCTGATGTACGTGCTCCTACTCCTTCGGCAGCAGCAGAAATTGTCTGTAAAAGTAGTGAACAATACCACCAAGAACTTCAAAACCTACTTCACTATGTTTCCTCTCACGCAAGGCAATTTATCGAAGCTAAGAAGAATCTGCTAATCTATTGGCAAAAACGTCTGGTAACAGCCGATTTTTATCAAACAGCGCAACAAACCTTAGATTACGCTCACCAAGCTCTAGAGAAAGCTATAGAAGCTAAACTTAACTATCACAAACAACTCCTGACACAATATAAACGTTGGTTAAGAAACGATACCTCAATCCGAATAAAGAAACATATATCCGACCTTTATCAAGCTTTGTCTCTTTCTATTAAAAATAAAATTTATGCAAAAAAAAACTCTTTGCAGTACCTCTATACTTCTTACTTAAAAAATGAATTAATTAATTTTCAGCACCGCACTCATCATTACCAAGTGGTTCTAAATCAATTTTCCCGAAGACTACATACCGCAATATTAAAATCACAACAAATGCATCAACAAGATCTTTCTCGTTTGCAAGCAGAGATTTCTTTTTCTACACAACATCTTCTAACTAAAGCAAAAGAACGCTGCCGAACTGTACAAGAACAGGTCGCTTCTTTAAATCCAAAAAATGTTTTAAAGCGAGGTTTTGCCCAGCTCTTTGACTTTAATAAACGCTCTGTTATCATCTCAGCGAAATCTATTAAACAAAGCGATCTTGTTCGGGTCTGCCTTCAAGACGGCGAAGCGATTTTATCAGTAAAAGAAATTTGGCTTAACAATGACGAAAAAAGCTAAAAGCGAGGAAAAAGTTCCTTTTGAAGACGCTATGAAGCGTTTAGAAGAGATTATAGATCTTATGAATCTGCCAACAACGTCTTTAGAAGCTTCTCTTGCTTTATATGAAGAGGCCGATCAGTTGATGCATGTATGCGAATCTCGTATTCAAGAAGTGGAAGCACGCATTAAACAGCTTTCCGAAAAACGGAGTGAATCGTAGCCACCCATGCAGGAAATGTCCGTTCTCGAAGAAAGTCATTTGGATGTCATTGTAGAACGTCTTTGCGTTCTAAGGAAGCAATTAGAAGGTTGCCTTTCCTTGGAAGCTACTTTAGCTATCTATGAGAAAATGTTCTTCCTTGTCCGTCAAGGAGAAGCAAACTTAAATCGTGTCGAGCAAAAATGTTTTCAATTACAGCTGGACTCCGATGGTTTCATTTCTAAAGATGCTTCAGGAGCTCCTATCAAGCATCCTTTTATTCTTGGCAAACCTGCATGATGAACTCTCTCATACAACGAATATCTTCTCCTCGAGATCTTCGCTCTTTATCCTTAGAGGAGCTCTCTCCTTTGTGCGATGAACTTCGCAATAAAATTATTACAAGTCTTTCTTTAACTGGAGGGCATTTAGCTTCCAATTTAGGGACTGTTGAGCTTACTGTCGCCTTGCATTACGTTTTTTTTTCTCCCGATGACCAATTCATTTTTGATGTCGGACATCAAGCTTATGTACATAAGTTATTAACGGGAAGGAATACAGAAGCTTTCGCTAACATACGGCATGATAACGGACTGAGTGGGTTTACCTGTCCCCACGAGTCCAACCACGACATATTTTTCTCCGGTCACGTAGGAAACGCTCTTTCTTTAGCTTTAGGGCTGGCTAAAGGGACACAAAAAAAATCTTCACATATTCTGCCCATTCTGGGGGATGCAGCCTTTTCTTGCGGGCTTACTTTGGAAGCTATAAATAACATCCCCCCAAACCTATCGAATTTCATTATTATCCTCAATGACAACCAGATGTCGATCTCCGAAAATGTAGGAAATATCCCCCAAAAAATCTCTCAATGGATGTATTCTCACAAATTCAACAGAGTATCGCAAAAAATTCTTTCTTGGTTCAAAGGCATTCCTGGTCTTTCCCATAAGATAGATATAGCTCTAAAATCCATCTCTCATCCTTTGTTCGAACACTTTGGTATTCGTTATCTAGGGCCTATCGATGGGCATAACGTCAAAAAACTTATTTCTACTCTACAAACAGTAAAAAACCTGCCTTATCCAGTCCTTTTACACGTATGCACTGTAAAAGGAAACGGCCTAAAAGAAGCTGAAAAAGATCCTATTCGTTACCACGGAGTGAAAGCACATTTTCAAGCTAATTCCTCTTGTAAACAAACGTATATTTCTGAAACAAAACTTCCTCTCTCCTTTCCCCAACATGTTGGCAACATCTTGTGTCAATTAGGGAACAAATATCCCCAACTACAGGTCGTAACTCCAGCTATGTCTCTAGGATCCTGCTTGGAAAATTTCCGCAAACAGTTTCCAGATCGGTTCACTGATGTAGGAGTAGCGGAAAGCCATGCTGTAACTTTTTCAGCAGGAATAGCCAAGAGCGGAGCTCCAGTATTCTGCTCTATTTACTCTACTTTTTTGCACAGAGCAATGGACAACGTGTTTCACGATGTCTGTATGCAAAAGCTTCCCGTAATCTTTGCTATTGACCGTGCAGGCTTAGCTTTCCATGATGGACAAAGCCATCATGGTATTTACGACTTGGGATTCTTGCGCTTAATGCCCGATATGGTGATTTGCCAACCGAGAAATGCTCTCATACTCAGACGGCTGTTCTCTTCCTCTTTGCTTTGGAAACGACCTTGTGCCATTCGATATCCGAATCTCCCGGCTATGGAAGAAAATTCTAATCATATTCTCCCTTTTCCTCCAATTTTCCCTGGAGAAGCCGAAATTCTTTGCACGGGAGAAGATCTATTGTTAATCGCACTTGGACATATGTGCAACACTGCTTTGACTGTCCAAAAACACCTTCTTAAATATGGAATTTCGGCAACTGTCATTGACCCAATTTTTATAAAACCATTAGATGAGAAACTTCTGCAATCCCAACTTGTCCAACATTCGAAAGTAGTAATCTTAGAAGAACATTCTCTTCGTGGAGGGTTAGCTACTGAATTTCTGCTTTTCTTGGCCAGCCATAACCTCAAAGCCGATGTTCTCACATTAGGGGTTTCTGATATATTTGTCCCTCATGGCGATCCAGAGACCATTTTAAAATCAATAGGGCTAACTAGTGACTGTATTATCAAAAAAATTCTTTCTTATTTCAATTTTTCTGTACAAATTCCTGTTGAACACTTGTTTAAAGCCTAGCCTTCTAATCATTTCAAATATTTTGTATGGTTGAAGGCATCGTTCATTTCGGATATTCTGAGGAAATATTCCACACACTAATATTGGAATCCTGCTCTATGATCTCAAGAACAAAAATTATTTGTACAATAGGACCTGCAACAAATACTCCAGAAATGCTACGAAAACTTCTGGATGCTGGCATGAATGTAGCTCGACTCAATTTCAGTCACGGAACTCACGAAAGCCATGGACGGACTATTGATATTCTTAAAGAAATTCGAGAAGAACGACAAGCTCCTTTAGCCATCATGTTGGATACAAAAGGACCAGAAATTCGTCTAGGCCAGGTAGAGTCTCCTATAAAAGTCAGCCCTGGCGAACGCCTTACTCTAACTAGTAAAGAAATTCTTGGATCTAAAGAAGCTGGAGTTACACTTTATCCAAGCTGTGTATTCCCTTATATTCAAGAACGTGCTCCTATCCTTATTGATGACGGCTATATCCAAGCTGTAGTTGTTACTGCTCAAGATAATTTAGTCGAAATTGAGTTTCAAAACTCAGGGGAAATAAAATCTAATAAATCGCTTAGCATTAAGGATATTGACATAGCCCTCCCCTTCATGACAGAAAAGGACATCGCAGACCTAAAATTTGGAATAGAACAAGATCTTGATCTCATTGCAGCTTCTTTCGTCCGATGCAGTGAAGACATTCATAGTATGCGTAAAATTTTAGAAAACTTTGGTCAGGCCAATATGCCAATCATTGCTAAAATAGAGAATCACCTGGGGGTACAAAATTTCCAGGAAATCGCTCAAGCTGCGGATGGTATTATGATTGCTCGGGGGGATCTCGGTATCGAGCTATCTATAGTAGAAGTGCCTGGCTTACAAAAATTTATGGCTCGCGTGTCAAGGGAAACGGGTCGTTTTTGTATCACAGCGACGCAGATGTTGGAATCTATGATCCGAAATCCTCTTCCCACACGTGCAGAAGTCTCCGATGTGGCTAACGCTATTTATGACGGCACTTCAGCCGTCATGCTATCAGGAGAAACAGCTTCAGGAGCTCACCCTGCGGAAGCAGTAAAAACCATGCGCTCCATTATCCAAGAGACAGAAAAAACTTTTGATTATAATGCCCTTCTTCAACTCAATGACAAAAATAGCGCTCTCAAAGTCTCTCCTTATCTTGAAGCTATAGGTTTTGCTGGAATTCAAATAGCAGAGAGAGCTGCTGCCAAGGCGATTATTGTGTATACACAAACGGGAGGCTCTCCCATGTTTTTATCTAAGTATCGTCCTTATCTCCCCATTATTGCTGTTACTCCTGACCGCCATGTATATTACCGTTTAGCTGTGGAATGGGGTGTCTATCCTATGTTAACACTAGAATCCAATCGTGCTGTCTGGCGTCATCAAGCCTGTGTTTATGGTGTAGAGAAAGGCATTCTTTCGAATTATGACAAAATCCTTGTCTTTAGCAGAGGAGCTGGTATGCAAGATACTAATAATCTAACATTGACTACAGTCAATGATGTCCTATCCCCATCCTTTGAAGGAATCTCATAATAAGTTTTTAATCTACGTATTGCATAGTAGGCATGTCTTCCATCGTCAGACTTTCTGGTATTAACTTACGAAACTTAAAAAACATCTCCTTAGAGTTTTTCCCTAGAGAAATCGTGTTATTCACCGGAGTCTCTGGGTCTGGAAAGTCGTCTCTAGCTTTTAATACTATCTATGCAGCAGGAAGAAAGCGTTACATCGTAACTCTGCCTTCTTTTTTTGCAACCAAAGTACACACTCTACCGGATCCTGCTGTAGAAAGGATTGAAGGCTTATCCCCGACTGTTGCTGTTAAACAAAATTTTTTCGAACAACATGTACACGCAACAGTTGGCAGCACAACTGAAATCAATGCTTACTTAGCCTTACTTTTTTCATTAGATGGACAGGCTTATGATCCCACCTCTCTGCTCCCATTAACTTTATATAGCAAAGAAAAAATTCTTTCCGAAATAGCGTCTATTCCAGACGGAACTCAACTCACTTTATTAGCCCCATTACCATCTGAAGATGTTCTTATTGTCCGGGAATGCCTCCGTCAAGGATTCACAAAAGTTTTGATCGATGGAGAGGTTGTTCCCATCTATAAGTTTCTTACAACAGGAGTTCCTGTTCCTTGTGAACTCATCATTGATACTTTGATTAAAAATGCTGCCAACACCCCTAGATTAAAAGTTAGCTTGTTCACGACATTAGAATTTGGTCACGGAGAATGTTTTTTACATTTTGATAATCAAAAACGTGTTTTTTCTACACAAATGACTCTCCCTGAGACCCAAACTACCTATGGACCGTTATCCCCAGATCTTTTTTCTACTCACGGCCATAAAGATCGTTGTCCCCAATGTCTAGGCTCTGGGATTTTTGTATCTATTGATGATTTTTCTATCATTCAAAAAGAACTTTCTATCGAAAAAAACTGCTGCCCTTTTGCAGGAAATTGCTCTACATTTTTGTACAAAACTATTTATCAATCCCTAGCAGATAACTTAGGGTTTGATCTCGACACTCCATGGAAAGATCTTCCTCCTGAAATCCAACACATTTTTCTATATGGGAAGGAAGGTCTCTCTCTCCCAGTAAAATTGTTTGATGGAACTTTAGGAAAAAAGACCCAAATACATAAGCAATGGAAAGGAGTCCTTAACGAAATTGGAGAAAAAATCAGATTTTCAAGTAAACCTTCTCATTATCTCTCTAAAGGGATTTCCTACACAGAATGCCCAAGATGTAGAAAAACAGGGCTCGGAGATTATGCGAACATTGCCAAATGGCACGGCAAGAGCTTCGCAGATTTACAAAAAATGTCTCTTCAAGAGTTGTTCATCTTTCTACATCAACTCCCAGAAAAAGAGCCTGCTGTTCAAGAGGTAATCCAAGGACTGCAAACCCGTCTTGCTATGCTTATAGACTTAGGACTTCCTTATCTTTCTTTAGAAAGAGCTATCAATACTCTTTCTGGAGGAGAACAGGAACGCACAGCATTAGCCAAACATTTAGGAGCAGAACTCATTGGTGTTACTTATGTTCTAGATGAGCCATCAATCGGACTTCATCCCCAAGATACTCATAAACTCATGAATGTGATTCAAAAACTTAGAGACCAAGGAAATACTGTCCTACTTGTTGAACACGATGAACAAATGATCTCCTTAGCCGACCGAGTCATTGATATTGGACCTGGAGCAGGAGTTTTTGGTGGGAAAATTGTTTTCAATGGGTCGCCTCAAGAGTTTTTGGCGAGCAATACTTTAACTGCACAGTATTTGCGTCAGGAACAACAAATTCCTATTCCTTCTAAACGCGCTACCTCTTCAGGAAAGATAATACTGTACAATGCGAATACAAATAATCTGAAAGACCTTCAGGTTACTTTTCCGTTAGGGAAAATGACCGTCGTAACCGGAGTTTCTGGCTCAGGAAAATCTTCTCTCATCAATGACACCTTAGTCCCTTGTATAGAAGAATTTATCGAACAAGGATCTTGCCCTTCTTTATCTGTTCAAGGGAATCTCTCCCGACTTGTTCATATTAACAAAGATCTTCCCGGAAGATCCCAACGCTCCATTCCTTTAACTTATATCAAAGCTTTTGATGAACTTCGTCAACTATTTGCTGACCAACCTCGCAGTAAACTTCTTGGACTAACAAAGAGCCATTTTAGCTTCAATACATCTCTGGGAGCTTGTTTAGAATGTGATGGTCTCGGATACATAACAATTGATAATCACAACTCGATAACATGTCCTTCCTGTTTAGGGAAACGATTCCAACCTCAAGTTCTGGAAATCCGATACAAAGACAAAACTATTGCGGATATTCTTGAGATGACAGCTTATGAAGCGGTTAATTTTTTCCTAGAGAAATCTAACATCCATAGAAAAATAGACGCTTTATGTACCCTTGGGTTACAGTATCTTCCTTTAGGAAGACCTCTTTTCAGCTTATCTGGAGGGGAAATTCAAAGATTAAAACTCGCTTATGAACTCTCCTCTCCCATTCAATATTCTACTCTTTATATTTTAGATGAACCTACTACAGGTCTCCATACTCATGACGTCAAACAATTAATTCACATTTTACAGTCTCTTATTGATCAAGGACACTCTGTGATCATTATTGAACATAATATGCATGTAGTGAAGGTTGCAGATTATGTACTTGAACTTGGTCCCGAAGGAGGAAATAAGGGTGGTTATCTCATAGCTTCCTGCTCTCCTGAAGAGCTAATCCACAAACACACCCCTACAGCTATAGCTCTTCGCCCATTCTTGTCTCAACGCCAAGCCCCCCTTTGTCTTCCCGAATCAAAACCAAAACCTTTAGTACCAGCAGCAATCACGATCACAAATGCTCATCATAACAATTTAAAACATATTGATGTTTCCATACCTCGTTACGCTCTAACGACAGTAACAGGCCCATCTGCCTCAGGAAAACATTCTCTTGTATTTGATGTCTTGCATGCAGCAGGAAATATTGCCTACGCCGAATTGTTTCCTCCCTACATTCGACAGGCTCTTATAAAAACAACACCACTTCCTTCTGTTGATAAAATAACAGGGTTATCTCCTGTTATTGCCATAGAAAAAAATCGTACTACTAAAAACTCCAACTGCTCTGTTGCTTCAATTTTGGAAATTTCCGAAAAATTAGAAAAACTTTTCATCCAAATAGGACATCCCTACTCCCCTATCTCAGGTCATTTGTTAAAAAAAGTTTCTCCGCAAACGATCATCGAGGAATTATTAGCAGATTACCTACAAGGGTACGTAACTATCACTATTCCTTTCCCTAAAGAAGAAGATTTTTTCTCCTATACTCAGGAAATGCTTCAAGAAGGATTCTTAAAACTTTATGCCAACCAGCAACTGTATGATTTAGAAGGACCTTTCCCTTCTTCTCTGGAAAATCCTGAGCTTGTTATCCATCATGCTAAGATTTTAGAAAAAAATTGCTCCTCTATTTTAGCCTCTCTTTCTTTAGCTTTCAGTAAATCTTCCTTTGTTTGTCTTCATATCGACAAATTCGGAACAATTGTTTCTAAAACTTACAGACTCGGGTTACAAGATTCCTACGGGAACTTGTTCCCTAAAATAGAAAAGCAGTTTCCCAGCGATTGTGAAACATATCTCTGTCCTCATTGTCATGGGGAAGGCTCTTTATCGACATTCTCTATACTTCCTTACAAAAAACGTTTCGCACACCACACCCCTATATCATTATTCATTAGCCTATTCCCTAACCAAGATCCTACACCAATCTATTCTCTTCTTGAAGAATTAGGAATTCCTTCTATCTTACTATTCCAAGAAATCGAGGAAAATTCGTTCCGAGCTCTCTGTCTAGGGACAAACCACAATCCCGGTTTCAATTTTTTATGCAACAAAGCTATGTTGGCACAATCTACATCGGATTCTCTTTCTGAATTCATCACTGTAATCCCCTGTGACAAATGTCAAGGCAAGGGAACCTATACCTACGAATATTGCACTCGAATTCACGATATTTCGTTATCAGATATTTACCAATCAGATGTCTCTTTTCTTAAAAAATTTCTTCTTTCTTTGAAAGAACCTCCCTCTTTTGTTCAAGATATCCTTCATAAGCTTGAGCTTCTTGAACGAGTTGGTCTTAGCTACATGATCTTAGGACAGGAACAAGGTGTTTTAAGCGACGGCGAACATTATCGCCTACTGTTAGCTAAAGCTTTTTCTTCTGGACTCACAGACATTATCTACCTTCTAGAAGATCCTTTGACAGGTTTCCATCCTGAAGACGAGGCCTCCCTTATATCTGTTATTAAAGAGCTTGTAGCTAATAATAACACAGTAATAGTGACGGATCGAAATGGGACGTTATCTAAACATGCAGATTGTGTTCTCCATTTAGGTCCAAAGTCTGGTCCCCACGGAGGATATCTTCTGCCAACCAGCTCTCTTGAAAATGCCCAACCTGTATCTCAAAAACCACAAGTCCCTTACCAAACACAAGAACTCACCATGCCTATAATCACTCATACCATTGGCATGAAAAACCTCTCTATTCCTTTACAGAGACTCATTACTATTTCAGGAGTATCAGGATCAGGAAAAACTACCTTGCTGTTAGAAGGCATCTACAAGAGTGCTTGTTCTCTCCTTGAGAAAGACTCTTCTTTATTCTCAGAAATTATTTTTCTAGATTCTTGTCCTCAAATCGCTTCTTCTCGCTCAAATATCGGCACTTACTTTGATATCGCCCCTTCTTTAAGAGATTTCTATTCTTCTTTAACCCAAGCAAAAGCCTTAAATATCTCTGCTTCTATGTTCAGCCCTAATACGAAACAAGGGCAATGCTCGGATTGTTGGGGACTTGGATATCAACTAATAGATCGAGCCTTCTATGCCATGGAAAAACGTCTTTGCCCAACATGTGGAGGATTTCGATTACAACCTCTTGTACAAGAGGTTGTATATGAAGGAAAGCACTTTGGACAATTACTACAAACTCCTCTAAGTGAAGTTGCAAAAACTTTCTCTTTCTTAAAAAAAATCCAAAAGCCTTTACAAACACTCATTACTAATGGACTAGGCTATTTATCCTTAGGGCAGAGTATGGCATCTCTTTCATTGAGTGAAAAAATCGCTATAAAAGTAACTAAATACCTTTTCCTTCCTCCCAAACAACCTGCTTTATTCTTGCTAGATGAGGTTGCAACTTCTCTTGACTATCAACAAAAAACTGCTCTTCTTTCTCAATTAAACATCTTAGTTTCTTTGGGACATACCGTAGTTATCATAGAAAATCATCCAATCTTCTCTCAGTATGCAGATTTTTTGATACAAATGGAACGCACAATTGGGCAAACACGTGGCCGAATAGCCTTTGCTGAACCTCGAAACAGCGTCCTTTGAATGAAAAATTTTTTACGCAAAAAGCACTGTCTACTTACACAAAAATACTAAAAGATTAAATCTTTTCCTTTTTAAGCAAGTTAGAGTGGATTAATACAAGGGAAAATGCGTAAACTAATCAGCAAAGAGATGGCGAACCCTTTGCCCTCCTTTATCAAGAATAGCCCAGCATAATTCCTTAATTATGACCTCTTATCAAGTTTCTTCCAGAAGATACCGTCCCAACGATTTTTCAGAAATTCTCGGCCAAGATACTATCGTATCTATACTCAAGAATTCTTTGCGGCTTAACCGCGCGGCCCACGCTTATATATTTTCTGGAATTCGTGGAACAGGGAAAACAACCTTAGCTCGGGTATTTGCTAAAGCTCTTAATTGCACCCACCCGACAGAAAATCAAGAACCTTGTAACCAATGTGCTATTTGTAAAGAAATTTCCTTCGGCACCTCAATGGACGTGATCGAAATTGACGGCGCATCCCACAGAGGAATCGAAGATATTCGGCAAATTAACGAGACCGTTCTTTTTATTCCTTCAAAATCTCGATATAAGATCTATATTATCGATGAAGTACACATGTTGACAAAGGAAGCATTTAATTCTTTGCTCAAGACATTAGAAGAGCCTCCTGCACATGTAAAATTTTTCCTTGCCACTACAGAAATCGCAAAGATCCCTAATACAATATCAAGTCGTTGTCAAAAAATGCTCTTAAAGAGGATTCCTGAAAACGTTATCGTTGATAAGTTGATGACTATTGCAAACCTTGAAGGAACAACAACTTCTCGAGAAGCTCTCCTCCCTATAGCTAAAGCTGCGCAAGGAAGTCTTCGAGATGCCGAGTCCCTATATGATTACGTAATCGGTCTTTTCCCTGAATCTTTAGATCCTGAAGGTACAGCTAAAGCTCTCGGCATTCTCTCAGAGGACACTTTATATCAAATTGCAGAAGCCATCACTACCCAAAATTATGAACAGGCCCTTGCTCCGGTTTCTGATGCGATGCAAATGGGCGTGGCCCCAACACACTTTCTTCAAGATCTGACGTTGCTTTTTCGCAGCTTTTTGTTAAAGCAGTCCAATCCAAAATTTAATTCTATATCAACCAAATACTCTTCTGAACACTTGTTAGAAATTCTTGATTTTCTTGGGGAATCTGCCCGGCACATTAATCTTGCTTTGTTTGAAAAAACCTTTTTAGAGACTGTGATTATTCGTCTCTTGCGCATCTATGCGCGCCCTACACTCTCACAGCTCGTTTCGCAGATAAAGCAACCTATTCAAGCGTGCTCCATACCTTCTTCTATACTCGAGCCTTGCTCTCCGTCCAAGCAACCTATTATCAAAGAAGAGACTAAACCATTGTCACAGCCAGCAATTGCAACCAAACTTTCGCAAGGAAGTTTATTGGCCTCATCCCCTGCACCGCTTGAAAAAGAACCATCTAACCAAGAGAAGCTCTCTTCCTCACTTGTATCTTCCTCTTTTTCTGAAGCCGCAGCTATTGATACGCTGTTGCAATTTGCAGTTGTAGAATTTTCTGGAGTTTTAACTAAGGAGCCAAAACATGGGTAGCGGTTATGCTAGAAAGAAAAAAGAAGCTAAGTTAATGGAACGCCAATTCATGGAAATGGAAGCTTCTCTCGAACAAAAACGATTTTTCGGAGAAGCAGGAAATGGCCTTGTATCGGTAACTATCAACGGGAAATGTGATCTTGTGGATGTCCGGATCAAGCCTGATTGTCTAGATCCTGAAGACCCGGAAGTTGTAGCAGACCTGTTTCGTGCAGCATTTAAAGCAGCTAAAACAGCCTTAGATAACGAGATGTCTGCTATGCAAATGAGGATGCCATTCTAGTGGACCTATCACGCATATAGAAGTCTATACACCTCTTCGTGTGTTTTTGCCCGCAGTAACTGCTTTGCTAGCCTAGAGCACTCCCTAAAATTCAAATCTAACAGTCGCCTTTTCAAAGAATTTATTGCGGGAATGACAACGGATAATTCCTGTATCCCAAGTCCTAGAAACATGGGTAAAAGATAAGGGTCCCCGGCCATCTCTCCACACATAGACACAGGCACTTTTCTTTGTTTTGCATGTTCTGAAACATAATGTATCGTTCTAATCATCGAGGGATGCGGAACCTTACTCCAATCTCCAGATAAAGACCGCTCTCTAGAATAACCTAATGTATATTGAGTAAGATCATTGGTTCCTAATGCTAAAAAAGAGATCTCTTGTAAAATCTCTTCTATCATCCAAACAGCAGAAGGAATTTCTATCATACTCCCCCAGGAAATATTCTCACTGATCCCGTTCAATAGCCGCTTTTCTTCCTCGAAGAACCTCTTTACCAAAACAATCTCTGAGACATCTATAACCCCTGGAATCAATACTTTTAATTTCCCTAATTGAGAGGCCATAGCTATTGCTCGTAATTGTCCCCTCAATACGTCTTCTTGTTCCAATAACCAACGTGCCGAACGATGAAAAGAAGATATAAAAGGACATGCTTTATCTTCCCCAAAATCAAATAATCGCAACACATTCGTACCAGAATGAGAAGCTTGAACTAATTTAGCATATTGAACAGCCTGTTCCTCCACAAATGGCAATCGCCCTAACGAAAAAGCCATGAATTCTGAGCGAAATAACCCAACAGAGGTTCCTGGAGCTTCTTTTTCAATAATAGGAAGCTCGTCTGTATCAACTATTTGAGCTGACAGAGAAATAAGAGGCAATGCTGTCTTTGTCTGAATAGGTACAGTAACAGAAACTATCGATTGCTTATGATAATAAGTCTGTATTGTGCTTAACCTAGGATTAAACGTTATTTCTCCTTTCTCTCCATTAATAAGAACTAAGTTCCCAGTATATTTTTTAATTTTACTCCAAGACTCATCAGTAAAATTAGCAACATAGGGAATATTTTTTGCTAATGACACGATCGCCGTATGCGAGGTCTTAGAGCCTTTAAACGATACAAGTCCTCTTATATACTCAGGATTCGCATTTGCAGCTTCTGAAGGAGTAAGCTCTTCAGAAAAAACAATTAAATTCTGATCTGGCTCTCCTAAAGAACTCTTATGCTGGCAACATAAATGTCCTATCACACGGTTAGAAATATCGTGGATATCTTGAATACGATCTACAGTCGTGGAAGTTTTCTTTTGTACCGCGCATAGAGATTTTTCTATTTCTCCCATTACAGAAGAAAAAACAAATTCTGCATTCTTACGATCTTTTCGAATGGTGTTAACGACTTCTTCCGTAAGAAGAGGATCTTTTATAATCTCTAGATGAGCTTGTAAAATAGAAGCTATTTCCTGATAGCCTTGTTTTCCTTTAGCTTCTTTTTCTAAGGCAGCAAGATCCGATCGGGATCTCTTCAAAGCCTTATAGTAACGGCTGATTTCATGCTCCACCTCTTCCTGAGGAAGTGTTAATTCTCGAATACACAAAGAAGACTTCCCCAGAAGCAAAACTTTTCCAAACCCTATTCCAGGAACAATTGGCTCTCCAGAAATAACAAACTCTTCCTGCAACTTCTCATTCTGATCCGTAGTGCTCATTTATAACTCTCCGAATCCAGAATTGAACACCTCTTCTAGCTTTCGCATCACACGAGATGCTGAAGGGCCTTTTATTCGCACAACAACCTCACCATTATAAGAAGCTCCTAACATAAGAATACTCATAACACTCCTAGCATTCACTGTTTTTCCCAAATAGGTAAGAGTTGCCTCACATTCCTCGCCATCAAATAATTTAACAATGGTTCCTGCTGGTCGCACATGTATCCCAGAAGGATTACGTATAGTAAAGATTGCACTAAGTTCTTGCTCTTCCATGGAAGAGGCTGATACAGACTCATGAAGAATGAAATCATTTCCCCAGTTCATAATATTCTTCTCCGTCTACTCATAAAAACGCTATGATAATAAACGCTTGAAGCTTCTTTTCAAAGCTAAAGAAAAGAAAACTTTTTTAAAAAGAAAGCTACACTAAGTTTTTTGATACAAAAGATGCTGTTCTAACCAGAGTAAAAAGGAAGGATAATCATTTTCCGAAAAAGTATCTGAGAAAGCGAATTTCCCATAAGGAAATAGACTTTGACTACCTAAGCGTACGTTATATGAAGAAAAATATTGTCGAAGTTTAGCATCAATGATGAAACAACGACAATTAGCTATACTTTTTTGAGTATAAAACGGAAAGATTCCTAAAGAACTACAATTATCTTCTGAAGAAACTTTCCCTTCTCTTAACAACTCTTCTCTAAGAAGATGTTGGGCTTTAGCTAAATAACGATAGGGGAAAATCCCCAATTCCCCTTCTCGAAAGAATCCATTATGAATAGAAAAAAAACGCTGGTATGTTTCATCTCCTAATCTTGGGAAAACTACCCCCATAGACTCAAAGGGCGGAGCGCCGACATACACTAGGTTCCTGTAACCATACACCATTCGTGCATTGTAAGGAGAAAACTGATTACTTCGAGCTATCTGAACATCCAAATAGCTCAAAGAGGAAAAAAATGACAAATACCAGGGAAATCGCTATTCTCAACGCCTAATGCAGAAAACCAAAAGTCTTGAAATAACTCGATACGGTCTGCTAGAGACAAGCCAACTAACTCAAACCATCCTCTAGGTAAACGTGGGACTTTAGCAAACACTTCTTCCCAAGAAAGTGTTTTACGCATCTGCTCCAGAGAAAAAATTTCTATCTGTTGCTTAGAAAAAGCTGATGTTAAGCCATCTCTATACCACTGCATTCTCAACCTCATTCCATCACTTATCTGCCTTATGGATAAGGCTATTTAGTTCTTGCTCTATTTTTCAAAAACAACATCCTTGTTTTATTGGAGGGATTTACTGGTTCGCTGGAATTTTTGCTCACAAAAACCCCATCTGCTGCGCGTTCCTGGTTGTAGCTCTCCATCCATTTATTCCAAAACGCTGTTTAAAAACGCTCATTTTCTACTTTTGCTGTTTCGGATACCCGCTACTCTCCCCTTTTCCCGTTTTCAACATCCAACACCCAACAGGTCTTTCAAAAGTGAAAGTCACCAAAGGTCAAGCCTCCGGTTTTTTCTTTATCAAAAAGATGTCAAAACACTCTTACTCAAGTACTGCACTTTCTTTAACAACCGAAGACAAACAAACTTACCAAAACCATCCCTGTTCTATAATTTCGAAGATTCCACTCAACGAGCAAAAGGTTTATTATCTGCAAGGAACAGTTTCTAGATCATCATGTCCGACTACTTTTCGAGTATCAAAACTTATCAACTCAGCCTCCCAATCTCCCTTTTCACAAATACAAAACTTTGCTCACTCCCTACCATCTATCAAAGAAAATGTTCGCTTATTCCTTCACCAACAACTTCTCAACGTATTTCTCTGTAAAGATATCAGTCAGTTCTCCTCAAGTTTAATCCTAGGTACACCTCTCTCTTATAAACAAAAAGAGCTTTTCAAAAGCAAAGGTCTCTCTCACCTTTTTTCTGTATCAGGATGGCACTTCTCGTTATTTGCTAACACTTTGTTCTTCTTATTAAAAACTGTTACTCCTAAAACACGTAATCTATTTGTACTCTTTCTGTTATCGCTTTTAAATCTAGTTTTCCCCACCTCTCCATCTGTGTTTAGAACATGGTTCTCTTCTATTCTTTTCTGTTTAACTCCATTTTCTGTAGGATCGTGCTCTAGTTTGAATCGATTGGGAATCAGTTTTATTCTCTGCTCTCTTTTTTTCCCTTTGTCCTCTCCCGCTCTCATTCTCAGCTTTTTGGCAACCTTAGGTATCTTACTTTTCTTTGCTCCTCTTATGCGCTTCTTTTATTATCCTTGGACATTGCTATTCAAAGACCACTGGTTCCTTTTTCCACTTCGCTTCCTATTCACCTCACTATCTATTTCCCTTTCAGCACAACTTTTTATCCTTTTCCCTGTGATCAGGATGTTTAAGACTTTTCCTCTAGATGGATTGATTTATAATCTATTTTATCCTACACTCGTTATGCCCATCTTTCTGCTAGTCCCACTATCCTTTTTCAACTCTATCATGGCCCGATTCTCTGAATCCTACATCTCCTGGATTCTCAATCTTTCCTTGCTACATTCTCCTAACTTCTTCATCTCGTTATCACTAAGACCTCTTGCTTTAGAATGGATTACTCTTTTTTCCATTCTTCTCTTCTACTTAGGAGCATTTCTATCTATAAGAAGAGCTTATAATCCTTGGGCTGACTACTCAGTGATCATTTAAAGCCGTAGAAAAAAGCGCTCCCCTCATGGAGAGCGCTTTCAATCATTCTAGACTTCTGAACTATCTACAGTAGTAACTCAAAACTCAGCTAATAACTTTGCTTCTTGAAAAATTCCTTCTTTTTGAGGAAGAACTTCGTTCTCTAATACCTTCGAGTAAGGAATTGGGGAATGTACCCCCCCTAGACGTTTAATGGGCGCATCAAGATATCTATACGCTCTCTCAGAAACCGAAGCTGCGAGCTCACTACCGAAACCACAAAACTCCGAAGCCTCATGCACAATTAGTAATTTTCCTGTCTTTTTTACAGACTCGCAAACCGTAGCGAAATCACAAGGTACTATCGTTCTTAAATCAATAACTTCTACAGAAATTCCTAATTCTGAAAGTTCTTTAGCAACCTCTACACTCATCACTAAAGACATGCCCCAGGAAACAATCGTCACATCTGTTCCTGAAAGCACAACCCGCGCTTGTCCAAAAGGAAGAAGATAATCCGAAGAAAATACTGGCGTCGCACTAAACAATCGTCGTTGATACAACGCTTTATGTTCTAAAAAAACTACAGGATTAGGGTCTCTGATAGCAGCTTTCAACAAAGCTTTAGCATCTGCAGCATTCGAAGGATAAGCTACCTTCAATCCTGGACAATGCGCAAGAAAAGCTTCTATATTTTGAGAGTGATAGGGGCCTCCTTGAATATATCCTCCGCAAGGAGTTCTTATCACAATAGGCATCTCCCATTCACCGGCTGAACGATAATAGATGCTTGCTGCTTCAGAAAACAGTTGATTGATTCCAGGCCAAATGTAATCTGCAAACTGAATCTCTGCAACAGGCTTATGGAAACCATCAAAAGCCATCCCAATAGCAGTCCCTATAATCGTGGCTTCCGCCAAAGGTGTGTTGAAACAACGATTCTTTCCAAATTTATCTGTCAGAGTCCTTGTAACCCCAAAAACACCTCCCTTATTCCCTGCAACATCTTCTCCAAAAACAACAACCCCGGGGTCTCTCTGCATCTCCTCAACTAAAGCCTCAGTTATCGCATCACGCATAACACGTGGCTCTGAACTTTGTAAGGAAGAAACTTCCAAAGAATTTTCATAATCTATTAAGGAGACATTATAAGGAGCAAAAACCTCATGTTTAGTAACTCCTTTGCAATAAGAAGGGGCAGTCTCTGCAAGTTCGTAGGCTTGATTTACAGTTTCTTTAAGCTCCACTTTAATTTGCTCAATAGTTTCCTGAGCAACTCCAAAATCTTCGAGTAAAGATCTCTCTAAACGCACCAAAGGATCTCGCGCTTGGCAATACAATAAATCTTCTTTAGAGCGATATTTAGTCTGACTGTCTGAATTGCTGTGAGATTCCAAACGCACAACATCTACGATAACCAAAGCAGGAATACATCGTTCTCTTGCATCAGATACAGCACGATCAAACGTTTGTGTTAAGGCAGTCAAGTCTCCGCCATCAACCGCATAAGTAGCAAGACCAGCATGACTATTACCAAGAGCCATCAGATCTGCACCACATTGATCTGCAAAGGGGACAGAAATAGCCCATTGGTTATTTTGTATAACGACAACAAGTGGTAGTCGATGCAAAGAGGCGAAATTGAGCATTTCATGGAACTCTCCCTGAGAAGTAGATCCATCTCCTCCAGACACATAAACAACTTCATTTTTCCCGGAGTTTTTAACTGCCCAAGCGCGACCTGCAGCTTGCAGAAATTGAGTCCCAACAACACTAGACTGGCAACATATCCGCAATTTTTTATGAGAATAGTGGTAAGGCATCATCCTACCAGCAGAATGATTCTGCGTTATCCGAGCTAAAAAGGATGCAAAAATTTCAGAGAGATCACACCCTAACCCTAAAGGGAACCCCTGATCACGATAATAAGGAAACGCCCAGTCTTTCCCTGGGATAAGGCTTCTTGCCGCTACAACACCAGCAAGCTCATGGCCAGCACAAGATAACTGAAAAGAACCGCCTGAGCCACTCTGACGGGATAACAACAACATCTTCTGCTCAGAGAACCGAAGAGTCCATACCAAACGGAATATTTTCTCAACAGCAGAATCTAATTGATATATGGAGTGTCTCACAGCAGCTCCCTTCTAGCTAAAAAGATCCCTCTTTCTATACAGCAAAGTCAGAAAAAAAACTTTTGATTTTATCTAAAAAACTCCGTTTCTTTGGGAAATTTTCAGCTTTTTCTGTAGCAGCAAACTGCCGCAACAACTCTTTTTGCTCATTAGATAGGTGCTGAGGAGTTTCTACAGACACTCTCACCAAAAGATCCCCTCTAGCTTTACCATGCACATTAGGAAAGCCTTGTCCACGAACTTTAAGAATCGTTCCACTCTGGATCCCCTCAGGGATACTCAAACGACAAGTCCCTTCCTTTAGTAAAGTCGGAATTTCTTTTTTGATTCCCAAGGCAGCATCAACAAAACCAACCGGAAGCTCTAAAATTAAGTCATCTCCATGACGCTCAAAAACCGGATGTGGCTCTACATCAATAAAAACATATAAATCTCCTGAAGGAGCTCCATTTTGTCCAGCGTCCCCGTAACCTTCCATCTTAAGTCTCATCCCAGAGTCTACTCCAGCGGGAATATTGACATGAACACTGCGCTTATCTTTGATACGTCCCTGTCCTCGACACACCGAACAAGGATCTGTGATCACACGGCCCTCTCCACTGCAATCAGGACAGGTGGATGCCATGGAAAAGAAACCTCGGCTTTGAACAACCTGACCAGATCCTTTGCATCGATCACAGGTTTTTACTCCTTTAGAAGTCTTTGCACCACTACCGGAGCAGTCACCGCAGGATTTATATCCAGAAACCAAAAGTTCTTTCTCAACACCTTTAGCAGCCTCCTCAAAGGATAACGTGATATGTACCTTCTTGCTAGCTCCTTGTCGAGAACTTTCAGAACCTCCGCGCATCCCGAAGGCTTCTCCTAGGCCGCCAAACAAACCTTCAAAGAAACCACCCCCGTTACCACCAAAATCTCCGCCAAACGCACCCATAAATGTCCGCAGAGCGTCTTCCATGTTCCCCATGCCAGCTCCACCAAATCCTCCAGCACCAGCGAAAGGACCATCTTTACCGTAGCGATCATAAGATTCTCGCTTTTGCGCATCACCTAATACTTCATAGGCCTCAGAGGCTTCTTTGAAACGCCGCTCAGCTTCAGCGTCTCCGGGATTTTTATCCGGATGATACTTTACCGCAAGCTTACGGTAGGCTTTTTTTATTTCTTCAGGAGTAGCAGTCTTAGCTACGCCCAGCACAGTGTAGTAATCCATGATGAAACACCACTAACAAAGATTTTCTAACGACCACGATACTTGGCTGCAGCTTTAGACTTTGCCCGTTTTTTAACGGAAGGCTTATCATAAAACCTATGCGACTTGGAAGTTTTTAAAATTCCTTCTTTATCAATTTTTTTCTTTAAAATTCTTAGAGCTCGCTCTATAGGCTCTCCAACTCTAACTTTAACACTGGGCATGAACAACCTTATTGCATAATTGGTTCTACTAACAACGCGCGCCTAGCTCGAACGCACTAAAGACCGGGGATTGTAGCATCTCTTTTATTTAGGTTTCAAGAGATACTTAGACTACGTAACAGCCTTCGAATTACAGAATTTATCAAACAGGTAAATTAAATAAACTATTGAAAAAGTATTTTTCTTAGAGAAAGACCTTTTAAAAAAAAGAAGAGACACTTCGATAATCCAAGCTCAAGGGAAGATCTTGAGGTAAAAGAAACTGCGAAACAACATACTTACGAATTTGATCAATACGAGGCGCAACTTTTTTTACTGGGATATGTGGAGAAAAAATCTCTATAAAATGTAAAGGATCCGGAGACACTACTTGACAACATCTTTTCTCTAAACAGTATTCCAAAGCTTCGGGATAAGTCATCAAAGCTCCAGGAACAATGCTTTTGTCAGTAAAAAGAAATCCATCAGCAGAAACCTCTGAATCCAAAGCCACAACGCCTCCTTTTTTCCCAAGAGGAAGAAGAAGAGCAGTCTCTTTTTCACCCAAGGGAAGGTACCCTTCTAAAGAGCTATATCCAACTAAAGGAACCTTTTTAGCCAAAGAAAGGCCTTGGGCAAAAGAAACCCCCACTCTAGTTGCGGAAAATCTTCCAGGTCCAATGGCCACTCCAATGCCTTTGAAAGGAAGACTAAGATTATTAAAGATACAATTTAAAACTGAACCTTGATCTTCTCCCGTAGGCAAAGACCAGACTTCCAAAACAGCTTGACAATCGACGTAGGCCAAAAATGGTTGAGAACCAGAAGTGTCAATAATAAAATATTTGTACACAGCCCAAACTCCTAAACTGATTTAGGCGAAGAATTATAACTGTTAAAACAATTTAAATTCAAAAAATTAATTCCCACCCATTAAAATCAAAACAGTGCTTAATAAAAACTAGTTCGATAGTTTTAATTAAACAAAATAAATTTTCACCATTTCTCTAAGCCATAACTTGCGAAAACGCTACTACACTTTTCGTGTTAGATGCACTAATTGTTGTGATTTTGTAGTATATCAGTAAGAAGAAGCAACACCAGACGTACGCACACAACCCTTGCTCTTCCAAGGATTTTGAACTAGTTGCCCAAGGACAATTGTGAACTCGACGAATAATACAGATTCTCAAAATCTAGATCCAAATGCTTCAGAGGTCGAAAAACTTCTCGATGAATCCGCAGAGATAGAAGAAAAAACAGAGGACCACAATCCTCCTTCAGAACTATTTATTCTTCCTTTGAATAAACGCCCCTTTTTCCCTGGCATGGCAGCCCCTCTTCTCATAGAAGCCGGCCCCCATTACGAAGTACTCACTCTGTTAGCAAAATCTTCCCAAAAACACATAGGGCTTGTTCTAACTAAAAAAGAAGATGCCAATACTTTAAAAGTTGGTTTTAATCAGCTTCATCGTGTAGGTGTATCCGCACGCATTTTACGCATCATGCCTATCGAAGGTGGTAGTGCTCAAGTGCTATTGAGCATAGAAGACCGCATCCAAATCGTAAAGCCGATCCAAGACAAGTATCTAAAAGCTAAAGTCTCTTATCACAAAGAAAACAAAGAGTTAACTGAAGAGCTTAAGGCCTACTCTATTAGCATCGTATCAATCATTAAAGACCTTTTGAAGCTAAACCCGCTATTCAAAGAAGAATTACAAATTTTCTTAGGACATTCGGACTTTACTGAGCCAGGTAAGCTTGCAGACTTCTCTGTTGCTCTAACCACAGCAACAAGAGAAGAGCTTCAAGAGATCTTAGAAACTACTAATATGCACGATCGCATAGACAAAGCTCTTGTCCTGTTAAAAAAAGAATTAGATTTGAGTCGTCTACAAAGCAGCATTAATCAGAAAATTGAAGCGACTATTACAAAAAGTCAGAAAGAGTTTTTCTTAAAAGAACAATTGAAGACTATCAAAAAAGAGTTGGGATTAGAAAAGGACGACCACGCTGTTGATCTCGAAAAATTCATGGAACGTTTAACTAAACGGGACGTCCCCCAACATGCAATGGATGTGATCCAAGATGAAATGGATAAATTACAAACCTTGGAGACGTCTTCAGCAGAATATGCAGTTTGTCGCAACTACCTCGATTGGCTAACTATTATCCCCTGGGGAATTCAAACTAAAGAGTATCATGATTTAGCCAAAGCTGAATCTATCTTAAACAAAGACCACTACGGGTTAGAGGATATAAAGCAACGTATTCTCGAATTGATTAGTGTAGGCAAATTAGCAAATGGTATGAAAGGCAGTATCATTTGTTTAGTTGGGCCTCCAGGAGTAGGGAAAACGAGTATTGGTCGAAGTATTGCTAAAGTTTTACACCGCAAATTTTTCCGTTTTTCTGTAGGAGGGATGCGCGATGAAGCTGAAATTAAAGGGCATAGACGAACTTACATTGGAGCTATGCCTGGTAAACTTGTGCAAGCTTTGAAACAGAGTCAAATTATGAATCCTGTGATCATGATTGATGAAGTTGATAAGATTGGTGCAAGCTATCATGGAGATCCCGCTTCTGCTCTGCTGGAAGTGTTAGATCCTGAACAAAACAAGGACTTTTTGGATCATTATTTAGATGTTCGCGTTGATTTATCGAATGTACTTTTCATTTTGACAGCGAACGTACTAGATTCCATTCCGGATCCCTTATTGGATCGTATGGAGGTATTACGTCTATCTGGATACATCTTAGAGGAAAAGCTACAAATAGCTACGAAGTATCTCGTTCCTCGAGCAAGAAAAGAAATGGGTCTTTCTGCTCAACATGTTACTTTCCAACCAGAAGCTCTCAAACATATGATCAACAATTATGCTAGAGAAGCTGGGGTTCGTACATTAAATGAAAATATCAAAAAAGTTTTGAGAAAAATTGCCCTGAAGATTGTCCAGAACCAAGAGAAAAATCCTACCAAAAAATCTCGGTTCACAATCACGCCAAAAAATTTACACGATTACCTTGGCAAACCTATCTTTTCAAGTGATCGTTTCTATGAAAAAACTCCTGTGGGAGTTGCTACAGGATTGGCCTGGACTTCCTTAGGAGGAGCAACCTTGTATATAGAAAGTGTTCAAGTGCCTTCTTCTTCAGGGAAAGCAGACATGCATTTAACAGGCCAGGCTGGAGACGTAATGAAAGAGTCTTCGCAAATAGCATGGACATACCTTCATAGTGCTTTAGAGCGCTACGCACCAGGCTTAACGTTTTTTGAAAAATCGCAGGTCCACATCCACATTCCTGAAGGAGCTACTCCCAAAGACGGGCCTTCAGCAGGTATTACCATGGTAACCTCTCTGCTCTCTTTGCTTTTAGATGTCCCAGTTCTAAACAATCTCGGGATGACCGGTGAACTCACTTTAACTGGAAGGGTCTTGGGTATAGGGGGTATACGTGAAAAACTTATTGCAGCAAGAAGATCTAAATTAAATATTTTGATATTCCCTGAAGATAATCGTCGAGATTACGATGAGCTTCCTGCATATCTCAAAAAAGGACTTAAAGTACACTTTGTCAGTCACTACGATGATGTATTTAAGATAGCCTTTCCTGAGGTGTAACACAAAGTTCTCTGAGCTTGTAGGCTCAGAGAATTTCTCCATAATTTTATTCAGCAACAAATCAGAAAAATAAATATAGGCAGCTATTATGCCTCTCCCGTCAATTATCAAATCTTTCTTTCCTGAATCCTCTTCTATAACTAAATACAGAGAAACTTTCCAAAGGACCGAACGTATTGTCAACATCACATACCTTGTTCTGTTGTCACTAGCCGCAGTCAGCACTATCTCCGGTATATTTCTTTCCTTAGCTTTTCCCTTATTAGGAACTAGTATTTGTTTAATTTCCTTAGCTATTGGCTCTTGCCTACTACTCTTATTCCCTATACTTCCTGATATTGCAAAATCAATCGCTCAACAGAAGGCTCCTTCAGTCGTAAAAAAAACGAAAACTTCGTTACGTTCATTCACAAAATATCTTAAGCTTATAAATTTTAATAAAATATCTCATTAACTACTTGCTATCCAATGCACATAGCATCATAAGCTATATTTTAGTGAAAAATCCTCTTTTCTCTAAAAATTCAGTTATTCAAAGACTTTTTATCCTTTATGAGCTTTTACTTGTTTTTAGGCCTAACTGGAGATATAATTTTTCCTCTAAAACTCGAAGAGATTCAGAAATTTTTTCTTTGGACTTATTTACCTCTTTTAGGAACAACCGCTATCCTCTAAACTCTTAAGTGTTTAGTTTTTTAAGAGAAACTGACAGCTCATCAGAGTATAAATAATTTTTCCTTTCCTAAAATCCTTTCTTTAAAAGTAGGATATTGAATGAGTTATCGTGGATTAACTATTCTAGGCTGTTCAAGTCAACAACCAACTCGTCATCGTAATCATGGAGCATATCTTCTTCGATGGAATGGAGAGGGGCTTCTATTCGATCCAGGAGAAGGGACTCAACGCCAATTTATTTATGCGAATATTGCTCCTACAGTAGTTTCTCGCATTTTTATTAGCCATTTCCATGGAGATCACTGCCTAGGCTTAGGCTCTATGCTTATGCGCTTAAACTTAGATAAAATTTCTCACCCTGTACACTGTTATTACCCTGCTTCAGGGAAAAAATATTTCGATAGACTTCGTTATAGCACTATATACCATGAAACAATCAAAGTTATAGAGCATCCTATCAGCAACGAGGGTATCATAGAAGATTTTGGCTCCTTTCGTATAGAAACACGCCAATTGAATCACTTAGTTGATACCTTAGGATGGCGAATTACAGAACCCGATACTACTAAATTTGTCCCAGAAAAAATTAAAGCAATAGGCCTAAAAGGCCCAATCATGCAAGAACTTATTAGTAAGGGATATGTCAAAATTAACGGGAATATCATCCGTTTAGAAGATGTCAGCTATACGCGCAAAGGAGATAGCGTTGCGATTGTCGCAGATTCTCTCCCTTGCCAAGCTATTGTTGACTTGGCCAGAAATGCTCGCATTTTTCTATGTGAGAGCACTTACTTAGAAAGCCATGCTCACCTAGCTAGTAGCCATTACCACATGACCGCAAGGCAAGCTGCAGAACAAGCAAAACGTGCAAAAGCTCAGCAACTGATTCTCACCCATTTTTCTGCACGCTATAATACAACAGAAGAATTTGCTTTAGAAGCTGGAGACATTTTCCCCAATGTATTTGTAGCCGAAGAATTTCGTAGCTATGAGTTCCCAAAAAATGCTATTTAACACATATTCTATTGAGGAATACCTTCTAAACTAAAAATTTTTGATGGTGAGTGTAGCAGGAGAGGGAATGATCACATCCTTTTATGCGTTTCTAGATTATCTACAAAATGTGAAAGTCGCTTCTCCACATACGCTAAGAAATTATTGCATAGACCTCAACTCACTAAAATGTTTTTTAGAAAAAAAAAGTGGGCTCTCTCCAACTCCTCCATTATCTCTTCATAAGGATACCCGCCTTCAAGGCTCTCTTTCTTTTTCCTTATTTACTAAAGAAATCCTCAGGCTCTACCTACTGGAACAAATACAAACTAATCATTCGAAGCGTACGGTGCGTCGTCGACTATCTGCAATTAAAAGTTTCGCTAAATTTTGTGTAAAAAATCAGTTAATACCGGAAAATCCAGCAGAAATGATTCGAGGTCCCCGCCTTCCTCAAGAACTTCCTTCTCCACTCACCTATGAGCAAGTTCTTGCCCTAATGAGTGCTCCTAAACTGGATAAAGTTACAGGGTTTCGAGATCGTTGCTTACTCGAATTATTTTATAGCTCTGGACTGAGAATTAGTGAAATCACTGCTCTCAATCGTTCTGATATTGATTTCCAATCACATCTTTTACATATCCGTGGTAAAGGGAAAAAAGAACGCATAGTTCCTATGACAGGCTTGGCTGTCCAATGGCTAAAAAATTATTTAAATCATCCAGATAGAACTGCCGTTGAACAAGATCACCAAGCATGCTTTTTAAACCGTTTTGGTAAACGCCTATCCCCTCGATCTATAGATCGAAAATTCCAACAGTACCTTCTCGAAATAGGATTATCCGGCACCATTACTCCTCATACAATCCGTCACACTATTGCAACTCATTGGTTAGAACGAGGCATGGACCTAAAGACTATTCAATTACTACTAGGCCATACCTCTCTTGAAACAACCACCATTTACACTCATGTTTCTATGAAACTGAAAAAACAAATCCACGATGAAACTCACCCTCATAACTTGGAGAATTAGCTCTACAGGCAAACTTCTTGTACTCTAAGAGGCTCTTTGCTATCCTTCTTGCCATGAGTATTGTTCTTGATAAGATCGGCAAGACCCTAGGGACTCGGGTCCTGTTTGATGATGTGTCCGTTGTATTTAATCCTGGGAATCGTTACGGCTTGACAGGGCCAAACGGTGCAGGGAAGTCTACCCTCTTGAAAATCATTACAGGAGTTATAGAACCTTCCCGAGGGACTATTTCTTTACCGAAAAAAATAGGTATCCTGCGTCAAAACATTGATAGCTTTGGAGATATTGTTGTTTTAGATTGCGTTATCATGGGGAACTCTCGTTTGTGGGAGGCCATGCAGCGTCGTGATGCTCTTTATGCAGAAGAGTTTACAGATGCAATAGGAATGGAACTCGGAGAAATCGAAGAGATTATAGGCGAGGAGGATGGATATCGCGCAGAATCTGAAGCGGAAGAGTTGCTTCTGGGTATTGGTATTCCAGAAGAATTTTTCTCACAAAAGATGTCTACCATCCCTCTAGATTTGCAATTCCGAGTTCTCCTTTGTCAGGCTTTGTTCGGCCATCCTGAAGCACTACTTTTAGACGAGCCTACTAACCACCTGGACCTCCATTCTATTAACTGGTTGGGGAACTTTCTCAGAGACTATAATGGTACAGTCATTGTGGTCAGCCACGACCGCCATTTTTTGAATACTATCACAACACACATTGCAGACATCGATTACGATACGATTATCATTTACCCGGGCAATTATGATGCCATGGTTGAAATGAAAACAGCTTCCAGAGAACAAGAAAAGGCAGATATTAAGTCCAAGGAGAAAAAAATTGCCCAATTAAGGGAATTTGTAGCCAAGTTTGGAGCAGGGTCTCGGGCAAGCCAGGTACAATCTCGTTTAAGAGAGATAAAAAAATTACAACCTCAGGAGCTGAAAAAATCTAATATTCAGAGACCATATATTCGTTTTCCGATATCGGAAAAAGCTTCTGGAAAGGTTGTTTTCTCTATAGAAAATATTAGTAAAACTTATGATGCAGATCCATTGTTTAAGCCATTCTCTTTAGAGATCTATCAAGGGGATAAGATTGGCGTAATTGGAAATAATGGTTTAGGGAAAACAACTTTGATGAAGTTGTTGGCTGAGGTGGAAAAACCTTCTCAAGGTCAAATCAAGTTAGGTCACAATGCAGTGTTCTCTTACTTTCCTCAAAATCACGCTGATGTCTTAAAAGATTGTGGGGAGGAGTCTCTCTTTGAATGGTTACGTAGACGTAAAACCGGAATTACGGACCAAGATATCAGAAGTGTTTTAGGCAAGATGCTTTTCGGAGGTGACGATGCTTTTAAACAAGTCAAAGCATTGTCAGGAGGAGAGACTGCTAGATTGCTCATGGCAGGAATGATGTTAGAGAACCACAACACGCTGATTCTTGACGAAGCTAATAATCATTTGGACTTAGAGTCTGTTTCTGCTTTAGCTTGGGCTATTAACGATTATCCAGGAACAGCTATTTTTGTTTCCCACGATAGAACATTGATAGACGAATGTGCTACAAAGCTGCTTATCTTCGATAAAGGGGTGGTTTCGTTCTTTGATGGTCCTATGTCTGAGTATTTAGCTGGTAAAAAGAAATAAAATAAGAATCTCCTTTCAGAAGGGAGAGTATGAGGAGCATGTGGGAACTCAATTAGTCTTAGGCTCTTCTTCAGAAAGAAGAAGAGCTGTTTTGGAAGTCTTTCGGATTCCGTTTGTTTGTGTATCTTCCGACTTCGATGAACGTAGTATTGCGTATTCTGGAGATCCTTTTGAGTATACAAAAGAGCTAGCTTGGAATAAAGCGGCTTCTGTTTGTTCTCGAGGGTTTTCAGATTCTTTGATTATTGCTGCTGATACCGTTGTTGTTCATAAGGGAAAGGTTTTTAATAAACCTGAGTCTGAAGAGCACGCGATCGAAATGCTACAGACTCTGAGTGGCTCTTCTCATTCTGTAATCACAACCCTTGTTCTTATGCAGAATAAAAAAGTACTCTCTGCATCAGAAACAACTCAGGTTTCTTTTATTGATATTCCTCCCCAATATCTAAAAACATATGTCCGAGCTTTTTCCTCTTTAAAAAGATGTGGGGGATATTGCGTGCAAGATGGTGGAGGGTTAATTATCAAACAAATAGAAGGTTGTGTATATAATATCCAGGGATTGCCTATAAAGACGTTGAACCAGTTGCTCATGGAGTTTAACGTCAGCTTATGGGATTACCTCGTTTAGCCTTACTTGGACTACTTTCTCTAACGCTTTCAGCAAACGGCGATTTCCCTCCTCAGGTTTCCCAGAAGATATTGCTCTCTTGTCAAAAATCTATGTCTCAAGCACTAGACGCCTATCTTGAAGCCTCTGAAAGCTATAAACAGCACAATTTCTCCGTATTACGTACAATGGCGGAATCGTTCTTACAACAGAGCTTTTTTTCCGAAGATCCCTATATGCGCAAAAGTGCAATTATTGGCGCAGGTCTTTCTGGTTCATCGGAGGCCTTAGACCTGCTTTCAGAAGCGATAGAGACTCAAGATCTCCATGAACTGTTACTTATTTTAAATGCAGCATGTAGTCAGTTAGGGAAAGCCTCTGATCGTCTTCTGTTTAAAGGATTAACAGCTGCTCATCCTATCATTCGATTAGAAGCAGCCTATCGTCTTGCTTGTATGAAAAACAGCAAAGTAAGCGACTATCTGTACTCTTTCATTCACAAACTTCCTGAAGAAATCCAGAACCTAGCCGCAACAATCTTTTTACAACTTGAAACTGAGGAAGCTGATGCTTACATCTATAAGCTTCTTTCTTCTCCTAAGAATCTGACAAGAAATTATGTTGCGTATCTAATTGGAGAGTATCAGCAGAAAAGATTTCTTCCCTCTCTTCGTAATTTATTAACCAGTGCTGCGCCTTTAGATCAGGAAGGTGCACTATATGCTTTAGGGAAAATGGAAGATGCCAGCAGTTATCCTAAAATTAAAATGCTGAGCTCCAAATCTCATCCTGAAGTAGCTCTTGCCGCAGCGCAAACATTGTTATTTTTAGGAAAAGAAGAAGAGGCGCTCCCTATTTTAACTCTTTTTTGTCAGCAAGAACTACCCCAAGCCCTTTATACGTCCCGTTTTCTCTCCCAAGAAAAAGGAGAAGCTCTTCTGCTCCCCATCTTTCATAGATCTACCAAGGAAGAAAGTAAACTGAATGCAGCCTTAGCACTTGTTCACCAAGGATGTACAAACAGTTCAGTACTTAATTACTTAACAGAGATTTTAGAAAATAAAATCATCCATCGCATATTCTTACCTTCTCATTCAACAGGGAAAGCAATACAATTCTGGAAAGAATGTACAACCTTTCCTCTCAAGAACCAAGAAGAAAAAGCGCGAACTTTAGCAATGTACTATGCTGCAGAAGATTCTATTCTTTCTTCATTACTCAAACTACCTGATGATGCCTATTTGCCCTACTTAAGCCGTATTTTATCCTCACAAAAAATAACACTCACAGCTAAAGCTATTGCTTTTTTATCAGTAACAGCTCATCCTCAGGCACTTCCCATGATCTCGAAAGCCGCATTAACGCCTGGAGAGCCCATCATCCGTGCTTATGCTAACTTAGCTTTGTATACCATGACGAAAGACCCCGCAAAAAAAACGTTACTATATCAATATGCTGAACAGTTAATAGTGGATACCGTTTTATTTACAGACTCTGAAAATCCTCTTCCTTCTCCTCATTCTTCTTATTTACGATATCAGGTATCTCCAGAGTCTCGTACTCAACTTATGCTAGCTATTTTAGAAACCTTAGTTTCCTCTAAAACTGATGAAGATATCCGAGCTTTCCTTTCTTTAATGAGGAAAACACATTACAAAAACATTCCCATTTTGTCAGGATTGTTAATGAGAATAGTGGAGTGATCCATAGTGAAACGATTTTTCCTACTTTTTGTTGGAATGCTTCTTGCTCATACTTACTCATCAGAGGGGCTTTCTCATCAACAAGCAGTTCAAAAAAAAATTTCTTATTTAAGCCATTTTAAAGGCATTACAGGAATTATGGATGTCGAGGACGGGGTATTACATATTCATGATAATCTACGTCTTCAAGCCAATAAGGCCTATGTCGAAAACCGGACAGATTGTGGAATTAAAATCGTTGCTCACGGCAATGTCATGGTGAATTATCGTGGGAAAATTTTAATCTGCGATTACCTAGAATATTATGAAGACACTGATTCTTGTTTATTGACCAACGGCCGATGCTCTTTGTACCCATGGTTTATCGGGGGATCAACTATGACAATCTCCCCCACCTCCATTATCGTTCACAAAGGATATATTTCGACTTCTGAAGGTCCTAAAAAGCATATTTGTCTATCCGGAGAATATTTAGAATACTCTTCAGATAGCGTATTATCTATGGGACCAACGCGACTATCGATTTGCAATACTCCTGTGTTACTACTTCCTCAGATTTCGATTATGCCTATGGAAATTCCTAAACCTCCAATTACTTTCCGAGGAGGAAGTGGAGGCTTTTTAGGATCCTATTTGGGAGTAAGCTACTCCCCTATTTCCAAAAAACATTTTTCTACAACCTTGTTTTTGGATAGCTTTTTCAAACATGGAATTGGTCTGGGATATAATATGCGCTTTTCTTCTCAAGAAAAGCCGGGCAATAACATAAATATCAAAAGCTACTATGCACATCGTCTGGCTATCGACTCATCAGGAGCAAAAGATCGCTATCGATTGCACGGAGATTTTGCTTTTTCCCAAGAAAAAACCCATCTGGCTGGAGAATTCCATTTAAGTGACAGCTGGGAAACTGTTTCGGATATTTTTCCTAATAATTTTTCTTTAAAAAATACTGGACCTACAGAAATTAGCTTAGGCTGGCATGATAAGAATCTATTCGGAGAAATCACTGCTTCTGCGAAAGTGAACTCTTTCCAAAATGTTAAACAAGAACTACCTCAAGTAATACTGCACCATCGACCAGTGAATATTGGTCAATCGCGAATCTTTTTAGAAAATCGTGTCGAAGCAGGCTTTTTGGATTTTCATTTCAGTAATAATATTTTAGGAACAAATTTTTCTTCTTGGAGGCTATCTTCATCCCATAAAATCTTCCGTAGTCTAGCCTTCCCTATAGGGGTATTAACTCCCTCATTATCCGGAACAACTATTTGCTATAGCCGCATGCTTGATCAAGATGCAGATCATTGTCAACTATCCGGATCTCTCTCTCTTGATTACCGTCTACCTTTACAAAAAGAATACTGTTGTGCTCGTCACATTATTGAACCTTTTTGTTCTTTCTTGAAAACAACACGACCTTTGTTGTCTTCAGATGAGCCGTATATTTTCTCTATCAAAGATGCCTTTCATTCAATAAACCTTCTTCAAATAGGGTTTGAATCTAAAATTTTTAACAAGCATTTAACTCTGATGTCCCCTTCTCATTTGAAACTATGGACAACCTATATCTTTGATGAAGCTAATACTAAAGAAACTTTTCCTAAAACAGCCTGTAAGTTCTCGCTACCTTTTTCACTCCGAAACACATTATCTGTTGATGCTGAATGGATTTGGAATAAAAGCCGCTGGGATCACCTTAATGTTATGTGGGAATGGATTCTAGATGATAATATCGGCCTAGTCTTAGAATTTTTACATAGAAGCAAGTACGGCTTCATCAAATGTGCTAAAGATAACTATATAATTGACGTAAGCCGATCCTTGGAAGCTTTACTAGCCTCACCACTTTCCGATCAAAGAAATTTAATTACAGGGAAATTTTTCGTCCGTCCACACCCTCATTGGAATTATAATCTTAATCTCCGATATGGATGGCATCGCCCAGGTTCCCCATCTTACCTAGAATATCAAATGATCTTAGGACATAAAATCTTTGAGCATTGGCAATTCTTTTCAGTGTATGAGAAACGTGAAGCTGATAAGCGATGTTTCTTCTATTTGAAGTTAGATAAACGTAAACATAAACATTGCCATCCTTTTGGATAAAAAAAACCAAACTGAATAGTTTGGTTTCACTTTTTTTCTTGTGCTCGTTCTAACTAAAGATATCTATTCTTCAACATCTTGCACAAAGTCTTCAACATACTGTGGTAAAGCTTCTTTTTCTTCTCCTTTCCCTAAGTGACTTGTTGCAAAAGATAGTAATAAACATCCTAAACAGAAAGCTACCGCCAGCCAACCAGTAGCTTTTTTCAAAATTTCTGGTGTAGATACTCCAAATACAGAATCTCCAGAATCAACACCAAAAGATGATCCTAATCCCATACTCTTACTCTCTTGAACAAGAACTAGTCCACATAGCACTAAGGACAACAAAAGAAATAAGAACAAAAAAACGTAAAACAGAGCGATCACTCTATCCTCCTAAAAAATTACCAAAAGAAGCGCGTACCCACATCTCAAACAATACTCTTTTAGGTGATTGTGTAGCGCTAAATACAAGCAAAGAGAAAAAACTCTCTACAGTTATTTGCTCTAACTATACCCCCGCAAGATACTATATTTGCGACGAATTTTCTCTAAACTATTCTTAAACTGTTTCGTTTTACAACTATCTGACATTCTATCAATGTACAGAATCCCATGAAGATGGTCTGTTTCATGCATCACGACCCTTGCTAAAAAGCCTTCCAAAACCATCGTGAATGATTGCCCATCTAAATTTGTTGCAGTTACTGTAATTTTATCTGGTCTGGCAACATCGCCTCGCAATCCCGGAATAGATAGACACCCTTCATTTCCAAAGACTAACTGCTCAGATTTTTGAACAATTACAGGATTAATAAAAACCTTTGGGAAACTACAGAAGACAAGTTCTCCATCTTCTAATTCTTTTTCCACTCCCATAATGAATAAAGATATACTTTGTCCGACCTGAGGAGCCGCAAGTCCTACTCCTTTATGAAAAGCCATTGTCTCGCTCATATCGAGCACAAGCTGTCTTAGTTCATCAGTTATTTCATCTACAGGAGCCGCAACTTTACGCAAAATTGGACTATCATAGTACTCGAGATCTCTTATCATAATCCCAAAGATTCCTACACAAAAACTTAAAAAATAGCTGCCTAAGCTAGACTTACAATGCCTAAAAGCTTAACAGTATCTTCCAATATTAGTAAAAGGTTGTTATCCCAAGATTCGTTTTGTAGATCAGTATCTTTGCCAGTCAAGTAGCATGCTAAGAAAGCCTTGTCGAGGGAGAGTTCGGGCATTTAAGACTATAAAGAAGAGATTTTTTCTAAAAATCTTTTAATAAGCGAAAAATTTTTAAATATTCTTCGAAAGAAATGTTCTCTGGCCTAGTTTTCTCTGAAAATCCCAACTGCTCTAAAACCTCAAAGATTTTATCTTTTGGATAAAGATCTTTTAGAGAATTCGCTAAAAGTTTTCTTCTTTGTCCAAAAGCTGCCCGAGTTAAAGTAAAAAACTCTTCCCTCTCCGGGCTGGGTAAAGCAAATTTGTCGTGTACACACATATGTACAACAGCCGAATGTACACTTGGCTTAGGATAAAAGCAATTCGGACTTACCTTGAAAGCGTACCGAACATCTGCAAAGAAACGTAAGAAAACCGTTAAAGAACTATAATCCTTATCTCCAGGTTTTGCAGTAATGCGTTGAGCCACTTCGTCTTGGATCATTACTGTTACAGTTTTCCATCGGTGGGGAGATTCTAAAAAAAATTTTGTTAATAAAGGTGTAGTGACATGATACGGAAGATTCGCTACTACGCGCCCCCTTCCCCGCCAACCTTTGTCATCTAGAGATGCTAATGGATATTTACAAGCATCCACAATCTCAACGTCTATGGGTAATTCGGACAAAGATTCTTTAAACATTGGATCTTTCTCTAAGGCTATCACATTTGCCCCTTGAGAGACTAAAACCTCAGACAAAGCCCCAAATCCTGGGCCTACCTCAAGGACCCAATCTCCGGGTTGAACCTCTGCCGTCATAAGAATCTTCTTCAAAATATTTCCATCTACTAGAAAATTCTGAGACAAAGCCTTCTTAGCTCGTCCGTTCACTGACTTGAGAAAAGAGGTTAACTGCTCTATGGAACTTCGTGCCACCCTCTCCGCCTTTATAATAAAGAAAATAACTGAGGAGCGTCTGCTGCGAGCAGTTTTGTTATAACAGAGGGATCAAATCCATAGCGAGCATGCAATTTTCCTTTATAATTAGCTTCCTCCTCTTCAGCCAAAGCCATCATAAGTTGTTGTTTTAGCTGAGGTTCTATCTTTTCAAGAGGTTCTAAAGTTTTCGTTGAGCGATTAAAAAGCACAAAAAGCTTCAATCCAGAAGCATGCTCTATGGCTTTCCCACAACGCTCTTCGGGAAAAGGAATCTCTTCCAAAGCTTGTTTATGTGCAACAGACAACTGCGCATCTTCTCGAAAGAACTCTTCAGAACAAATCAGCTGCCCACCTTGAGAAAGAACCATAGCAGTTAACCGCTCCTTATCCCATGCCGCTCCTTCGTTTAAACGCTCCTGTACCTTCCCGGCAATTTTATTGGCTAAAAACTCAGAGCCCGCTTTGATAGTCAAGACCCGATATGTCCACTGCGTGATTTGTGCCGCCTCTTCTGCGAGCTTTTGATAATATGTTCGCACCATGCCTGGGGTTACCTTCAACATAACCCGAGAACGAACCATCATCCCCTCTATACGCTGAGCAACCATGATTCGATGAACAACATTAAAAACATCTTCAGGAGTCATATCGAAAATTTTGAAAAATGGAGATAGGTCGCGACCAAACATGGACTCAATCTCTTGATTTACAGAGGTTGGATCTATAAAAATTTTCTTGGCTTTGGCATCAGCTGCCATAAGAAATTCATTAATAACAGCTTCCAAAACTACAGGCCACATAGCAGCATAATATTGAGATCTTGCAGACACAGAATCTATCAGCTGTGGACAAGTGGAATAAAAAAGAATATTAAGCTTATGAATGACGTCTAAGGTTGTAACTACAGTGTCTTCATCCACCTTAAACAACACTCGATTATGTATAGCCACCTCGGAAAGGCTTTGTTCAACAGATCCAGACGAGAAAGAAGCCCCCTCGTAGCCAGAAGCGATCCCCGAAAGAATTACGGTTCCCAGATAGCAAGCTACAACAGCACGTTTCACTAATCGCATCCTTGATTTGTATCTTAGGTAGAAAAACCTTAGAAATATTGGGTGATCCCTCTCCTCCCTCTTCTCTGTCCCTCTAACATTTCACTGAAGATGTTAAGAAGCCCGTATTCCAAAAGGAATACATCTTCGTCCTAAATAAAAAGCCTACAAGGGAGAAGAGGCCCCAACCGTCAGAACATTTCTAACAAAAAATCCTTATATCCTCAACCGAAAGGACACAAAAAATACTTTTTTCTGAAATAAATCGTAAAAGAACCAAAAACAAACAATCCTAAAAACTTGACGAATCAATTCAACACTGGCTAGAAAGAAACGCACGAAAATGTTCTAGAGAAGAAAATATCCGTCCACAAGTTTGGTCTAAAAAATAGATTTTCGTTACTCCGTCTTCTCTCGAAGGAATTAATCTTTGTTCACTTTCCGGAAGACAGGTTGTTAAAATTTCTCTATCCTTAGCTGTTAGCCAAACGAGAGACGTATGAGGAAGAAAAATGCCTTTAAAACAATCCAATATCTGCTCTCTGTTCTGCTCATTCCCTAAAGAAATAATAATTTTTTGATGCTGTTTAGAGAAATACTCTTGGGCAGCTATCAAGCCTCCTAGAGAAGAGAATTTATGTTTTAGCCACCTCCCTTGAACACATTGCAAAATGTCTTCGGCAAATGTTAGATAATGTTTCTTACCAGAAATAATATGTAATTTTAGTAGGCTTTGGCAAAACAGAGCGTTACCAGATATAGAGTCTCCATCTGCTAGGGAAATCTTTTTTATTAGCAACGAAGAATCTCTTCCATCTGTAGAATAAAAACTTCCAGTCTCAGAACGAAAAGATATTAATACTTCTTTTGTCAATTCTTCAGCGAATACTAGCCACTTTGCCCCTGCTCCTATTTCAAAGAGAGCTAGCGATCCCATAATAACTGAGGCATAGTCATCTAACCCAGCAGAATATTTTGCCTCTCCTTGTCTCCATCGACGTAATAAACGGCCGTTTTTATATAAATTTTTCGAAATGAAATCTCCGCATTTTTCGGCCATTTGGAAACATTCAGAACTTCCTAAAAGCAACCCTGTTTTTATTAAAGAAAAAATCCCCCAACCATTCTGGAATGTCAATGACTGATCATCTTTAAAAGATTTCGTTTTACCCGCTCTATAGACACGTAATTTTTCTCTAGAAGCTTCTAATCTTGCTTGAAATTCTTCTGATGAACATCGATACCGTTCAGCTATTTCCTTATTATCTACGTAAGGAGAGATGTGTAAAATATTCCTTCCATTACAAATCCCTTCCCTAGATACATCGTAGTACTCACAGAACATCTCAGCATTATCCCCAAGTAAGGAACGAATTTCTTCCCCCGACCATGTGTACTGACTATCAATGTCAGTCTCTCCTCTCTGTTGGGCATATTCAGAAATGTAAAAAGCTCCTGTTTCGAAATCATAAAGCTCTTTTATTAGATAACTAAGCACTCGCTTAGCTACAAGGATGAATTCTGGATTTCTCATATATATCCCTGCTTCTGCATAAACGAGCATCATAAGAGTATTGTCAAAAGCCCGTTTCTCAAAACAAGGAATTAGCCACCGATCATCAATAGTGTAACAGAAGAATCCTCCTGATAAATGATCAAAAATTCCCCCACTTGCCACAGTACGTAAAGATCTATTTACAAAAAAAATGGCTCGTCCATCTTGGTACTCAGCTCCTATTCGCAAAAGAAATAAGCTGAGCAACCCAGGTAAAGTTTTCGGGAAAGATTTAACACCTCCGAATTGAGCGTCAACGTCCTGATAAATATCCTCAGTTACCAATTTCAATTTTTTCTCGTCCAAAGGCTCTTTTTTGAAAGAACATTCTTCTAAAAATGCCGCAACTTCAATTACCTTCTCAGCTTGTTGGACAAGCACCTCTCGATCTTCTCGATCTTCCCACATAGCATGTAGTTTTTCTAACATTTGCACAAAGGAGGAAGCTCCCATTTTTCCAGAAAAATTGGCATATCCTAAGCTAAAAAAAGGAAGCAAGTTTGGAGTAAGAAATACATTAAGAGGCCATGTTGGTAAATCTTGTACCTCCCCGGATACAGACAGCATCTGAGACAGTTCAAAATACAAATTTGCTAAATGAGGAAGTTCCTCTTTATCAACCTTAATACAAACAAAATACTCATTTAAGATTGCTGCAACTTCAGGATTTTCATAATTTTCTTTAAGCATGACCTGACACCACTTAGAGTGCGTACACCCTATAGACAAAAAGATAGGTTTGTCTTCCGATGAAGCCTTATGAAATGCCTCTGCAGACCAAGGGTACCAATCTACAGGAGTGTGAGCATACAGGAGGAGATAAGGAGATTTTTCAGTGATAAGTTTATTCGTAAAAGGGTGGTCCGTTGTCATGACAAAAATAAAAAAAACAAAAGGTATATCTTTAATTTTAAAATCAAAAATTATACTTTGCTAAATATTTTACTAAACAAACACTAATAAACATCGATACAAAATCTTAAGTTCCTTTCTTCGCTTGACTTTCTAAAATATAAACAAGGAACTCTTGATCTTAAACTATGGTAAGAGTTACCATGCGTCCTCTTGTCGCCGAGTCTTTTTGCGGAAGAGTGGCAGAGTGGTCGAATGCGTCTGATTCGAAATCAGAAGTCCCTTAATCAAGGACCGGGGGTTCGAATCCCTTCTCTTCCGAAATTCTCTAACTATCTTAGTTAAAACTTCTTCTCTTTTTTAATTTAGGTGTCTAAATAGACTGTTTTAGTAAAATGGGAGGAAGGTAAGAAAAAACTTTTTTATCTTTTCTTTCCTTAAAAGAAATAAAAATCAAAATATTTAATAATAGGCACATGTTTGTAAAACAGAATCCCTTAGTTTCAGAGCAAACTCCCTTCTGTCCTTTACCTCCTTGTAATCAATACGCTCACAACAATAAAACCCTAACCTCTTACTTAAAAAGCTCTACAGTTTTAAAGCTCTCCCTCTTAGTAGCAGCTCTTATTCTTACACTATCTCTCCTAGTATTCTCTGGGGGTCTTGTTTCTTATATACTAGTAGCTGGTATACTAGCTCTACATGCTGCTATCATCCTAGTTTTGGGATTTTGGATCTCATCATCATCCCCTCCCTCGTCAGAGATAGGAAGCCCGGTATAACAAAAAAAATTGTACAAAAGACCCACCTCTTATAGCTTTTTTATAATTGTATAACCGATCTAATCTCCGTATCACTCACATCAACAGAAGAATCTGCCCATTCACCCTCGATCGAGCACTCTTTCTCGAATCATTCTAAATCCTAAGTCAGCAATCTGTAGAAACTGCCTTTTCAATGTCCGATCTTTGTTAGAATGCTCTCTATTACATTTAGCTATAACTTTCTTAAGTTACACGATTTCAATTTCCATTCAACCTGATCAATCATCCAAAAATCACAAAAAACGCTCCTTCTTTTCGAAGAAAATCTTAATTTTTTTCATACATCCTATTTAGAAAGTGGAGCTTTCACTTTCGAGAACCTAAAATAGAAGACGCTCCTAACTCTTATTTTTCATCCTATCTCAGAAGAGGAGTAGTCAGTATCTCAGGTAGAAAATTCGCCTCAACAAAAAAAAGTCCCCCTATTTCGTTAGGAGGACTTTTTCTTTCTCTTATCAAAAGAACCTAATGCAACAACCGCTCCTGTACCGATCGTCCCTGCACAACAAAAGCAATCTTTATCACCTTACCTATCAGAAAAGGCAAAATTCCCATTTTGAAAGCCTCAAACAAATCAAAAGAAATCGAAACTCCAATATTTTTGAGAAAACAAGCTAGCCACAACGCTCCTAAACAGAGGTTGAGCCCTCCTCCAACGAATAAAACTAATGCTACAACGGAGGATTTCGCCCTTACACCTCCACATTTCCTATACAACCAAGAAATAAGAGCTACTGTGGGCATAAAGGAAAACAGATATCCAGCAGTAGGACCACAGAACACCGCTATTCCGTAAGAGGAACTACAAAATACTGGGAAAAGCAGCCCTTCCATTAGATAAACCCCTACAGTAGCAGCAGCCATCCCTGGCGTCATAGCAAGCCCTAAACAGAAGACCCCTAAGGTTTGAAAAGTGATAGGAACAGGAGTAAAGGGTAAACTTATACTGATCTTAGCTAAACAGGCCAAGAACAAGGATCCAGCGAAAACTTTCACAAAAGATTTACTTATGAAAGTTCCGGAGCTTTTAACAATGCTCTTAGCAACCATACGCCTCCTTAACATTCCACCGAATTTGATACCGTACATCCGGCCTTTTTTACACCAACAGAGCCCCTATATCTTCTCTCTATTAATTCTTTCCCGGAACGATAATCGTAGTGTGTAAAAAGCAGCCGCATCACGACAAAGAACGTAACACGAAAAACTACTTCTTTACAACAAAAAATCCGGGGAAAGCCCCCCTGAGTCTACAAAAAAGAACGTTTTAGCGCATACGAAAAAAGTTTGTATTGAAATATTAAATATCAACTAACTCGCTGCTCTTACTTAACAAGATCACGAATGTACTGCTTCTTTTTCCAAGCTAACTCTTTTTCAGCCTTCTCCTTTTCCCAAGACAGCCGCTCTTGCGTAAAAGCAAGCCCCTTTTCCCTTAATTCCAATTCCTTTCTCTCTAGAGAATTGACTTCTTCTTTGCGCTGAAAAGACTTAGTGCATTGTTGCAAGGCATCGAGAACATCTCTGATCATATATTCGCTAATAACAATCTCTTTATGTTCTTCCGGCGTATTCGCGACAGCTCCAGATTCATCGATAGAGGACTGATCACTGTTTGGTAACACCTTGTTTACAGACACTAAATCATCAAAAGCTTTTCTCTCCTCTTGAAGAATAAAATTTCTCAAAAATTCACAAAGTTTCAGAGAATTTGAAATATTTTCAAAAAAAGATTCATTTATACCTTAATTTTGTACAAATTTCTTTCAGAATTTCAACAACAAGAAGTTCTTTCTCCTCTCTCTACTTCTAACTGATTATCAGCTAACTAAACACCTGAAATAAACGCCATCTTTCCGCCTGATCCCTTGTAAAAGCCTTCTCCTCTACTCTCTAAATTAAAGAATATACAAAAGAAACCTACAGAAGCAAAAAAGAACACTTTTCTCATATCTTCTTAGAGCCTCTCCCCGCTGGATATAGACACCCACAGTTTAAGTTTATTATTCCCTTTGTAAGAAGAAGTTTAAAACAAGATAGATAGGCTGTATTTCAAGCCCATCCCATTGCACTCAAATTCTTACTCGAAATCTGTTCCAGTGATTCACTGCTTACATACAGAGATCAATTCTGATTGCAAAGTAGATCTGCAAGCTAAAATACCCGTAAGACTATTTCTTTCTTGCAAATCTTGTACAGAAAGAGGTAAGCGCACAGCTTCGCACTCAATCATTTTCTGCGCTGCCATTAACGCTTTAATACCCAAAGGATTAGTAGATAAATTAAGCCAAGCACAGACTTTTTTCCATGTATCCAAAGAATGCCCATGGGCAATATAATCTCTGGCTAGTTCAGGCCAGACATTAGATAGTACAGAAACAACTCCGGAAGCTCCATACAACTGCATATCTGGCCATAAACCATCATCACCGCAAAATATTTTCAATCCAGACTTAGCAAATAGCTTACAAACTTGTACAAATCCTCCAGAATCCTTCACTCCCATACACAAAGGATGCGAAGCGAAAGCCTGAACTACTTCAGGATATAAAGAAACTCCTGTACGAGAAGGATTGTTATAAAAAATGATTGGCTTTTTACTTACGCTTAAAATTTTATCAAACCAAGCTTTTTGCCCCTGTATCCCAGGCTTAGTATATAAAGGAGTAGGAACAAAAAACCCTTCGATAGGCCATTGTTGGGCAAAACAAATCCAAGAAAGCGTTTCTTGGATAGACGTTGCTGTCACTCCCAAAAATATAGGAACATTTAAGTTTAAGGTAGAAACAAAAGACAAAATAGAAAACTTCTCTTCATATGTTAGGGATAGTCCTTCTCCTGTACTACCAAATAAAAAGACCCCGTTACCTGCATGCTCTTGCGCGCGAACAATACCTTCTAAAGCAGAAAAATCTATAGATAAATCCGCTTTAAAAGGCGTAATACAAGCCGTCAAGACGCTCATAAAATACTCCCATTGAATCTTATTATATAATCGTGCAATAACCTTACTACAGCGACTTCAAACTCTTTATTAATGATCAGGTTAATAACTGTATCTGTTTGACTCCAACATAAAACTGGAGTTTCTTGTAAAACTTCAAAAACTTCAGTCATACTCCAAGAAGCTAATTTGGTCCCTACTAGAGCAACTAAAGACAAGGGCCCTTCACAGCTCACCGAACCGAAATCTTTGAGAACATCTACTATTAGTTGATCGTTTTCCTTCCAATCTGTAGTGAAATACACTCCAAAATTTTGAGCTAAGACAACGTCAGGAGGAGCTCCTACGCTGCGTAAACAACCTAAAATATTTTCTAGTCTCATGAAGGGAGAACTGTATTCGACTAACCAAAGAGACTGGTTCTGTTTCAACGAAAGAGCTTTCAAAATAGGATCTCTAGGGCTCTCATTTAATGATGCACAAACCCAAGTTCCTTCTCTGGTCGAATTAAACGTTGAAGTTACAAAGATAGGGACTTTTGCTCGCATACAAGACTTAAACATATCTTTATGCAATACCCTCGCCCCAGAACTCGCTAACCCTTGCATTTCTTCGAAAGTTAAAAAGTTTATAAGCTTTGTATCTCCTACAATTTTTGGATCAGCAGTATGCACTCCACAAACATCTGTATAGATACGAAGCTCCCTTGCTTCACATAATTCTCCTATCAAAGAAGCAGAAAAGTCACTCCCTCCTCGCCCAAGAATTGTAGTTTTTCCAGAAGAAGTTGCTCCTAAAAAACCTTGCATGAGATAAACCGTATCTTCCTTTAACGACAGTTTGTCCCATATTGTTCGCATTAAAGCCAAGTTGGGTTCAGCACTCAAAAACTGAGAATTAGTAAGCACTACTTGACGAGCCTCTAAAAGCTCCATATTGAGTCCATTCGCACAACAATAACCATAAACCAATCTAGAAGATAAATCTTCTCCTATGGCTAAAACTTTTGCTTGATCCTCTTCCTGAAGACTCTCACAGTTCTCTAAAAGTCTTAAAGGCTCCCAGAGATTCTCAAATGAAGCTTCTATACCTAATTCTTCTGCAATCGATATGTGCTTTTCTCGGATAATCGCAGACAACATAGTCTTTTGAGACTCTGAACTCCTACAAAATGATTCCAATAAATCTGTAATACCAGCAACTGCACTCACAACAACAAAAGAGGGTTTTTCTTCTTGTATGATTTCACAAACACGCCGAATGCTTTGAGTCGTCCCCACACTAGTCCCACCAAACTTACAGACAAGTGGAGCTTCTCTCTTTCTAAGCATGCGCCAACTCCTCTTGACAAGTGAACTTCATTCTACTACGAAAAAGATTCATATTCGCTATTAACGCCCCAGCAGCGCCACGAACTAGATTATGAAGAAGAACACACATCTTAATTGTCTTTGTATTTCCACCGTAAGAAATAGGCCCTATGTGCAACCGCATATCGTCATGAGTCAGATCTTTTCGAACTTGAGGATGCCAAGGAGAATCATGCAAAACATATGTAGCAGTATCTTTTTCGTAGCAAGCAATAATCTCTCCTAGGTCAACTTCATTAGCAAACGTAACATGAATCGAAATCACATGCCCGTAGGCGACAGGCACACGATGTACAGACGCTGTTATTGAAAATTTTGCGGGAGAACCTGGACAACCCAAAATTTTCAAAGTCTCACGACATATTTTCTCTTCCTCTCCTAAAATGTAAGGGACTGTATTTCCAATTAAATCCAGAGAAGAAACCCCCGGATACCCAGCTCCGCTAGCAGATTGCAAAGTAACAATATGTACATGTTCTAAAGTGAACGAGAACAAAGGACCAAGCGCTAACGCAATTCCTGCAACACAACAGTTAGAATTTGTAATTATCTTCCCTAGAAAAGGTTGCTTATCCAAAAGGGACAGATGATCACTATTCACTTCAGGAATTAAAATAGGCACTAACTCATGCATCCGATAAGCATCGGCGTTAGAAAATACTATTTTCCCTAAAGACAAACAAGAGGTTTCTACAGAAAAAGCTACTGTTGTTGGCAAACAAGATACGACAATGTCCGACTCTATTTCTTCAACGGAACGAATCGAAAGATCACGGACAGAATCTGGCATATCCATCAAAGGCTCTTGCCATAAACACGCAGACTCATAACTTAGGGCATGATTCTTTGGAGAGGCCCCTATCTCGGCAATCTCCCATTCTTTATGTTTTTGTAATAACGCGATTAATTTTTGCCCTACAAGACCTGTAGCGCCTAAAACAGCAATGCGCATCGTCATAAGCTCTTAATCAAAAACCATTTCCCACAAGGTCTTTATACAAAATATCCGAAGTATAGCGCCCTGCTGCTAAAGCCCCTTCAAGAATCTTCTCTAAGATGAGCAACACTCCCTTAGAAAAAATTTGCCTAGAAAAGGCTTCATGCCGAATAACAAAACGTTCATGTTCTCCAACGAAAGAAACCTCATGTTCCCCAAAAATGCTTCCCACACGGGAACCATATATTTCGATAGCAGGCTGTCCGTCTTTTTCAACACGTTCTTTCTTTGCAGAACGAACGGTTTCTGCTAAAGAAAGTGCTGTACCGGAAATAGCATCTGCTTTTGTACGATGATGAGTTTCTAGAATACGTACGTCATAAGAAGCATCAAAAATCTTAGCCGCAAAAGCAGTTAATCGTTTCTGCACATATGCTCCTAAACTTGCATTCGGACAAATGACAACAGGAACCTTTTCAGACAACGCAATCATCTTCTCTGACACATCACTATCAGCAGAGAATCCCGTAGTACCAATAATCACAGGTCTAGGCATCATTAGTAAAAGGTCTAAAAGAGCTGTAGTAATTTCTGGAGCAGAAAAATCTATTAGAATGTCATTCCCTGAAACAACCTCATCTAATGAGGTCTGCGATCTTCTTGAAAACCCTTTCCCTAGAAAACAACGTGGATGAGAGAGTAATGCCTGCGTCAACAGAGCCCCCATTCTCCCAGTATTTCCAATAAGACCTATACTTTTCATAGTACGGTAAGTAACTCCAATTCACAATTTCCGCAAAATAGATATTCTCTCCTTTTTGCAAGAAACGCTAAAAGAAACTTCCGCAGTATAATATAAGTTAGGAAATAGCTCCAATATGAAAAGGAAGCGAAAAAACAAACTTTCCTTCCTATCTAATAAAAACCAGTGTTTCCCTAAAAAACACATTTTAGTCTATCACGCTTCCAAGAATAAGTCCCCATCGACTTCAAAAGAATCTGCTACGAGATCAACTATGATGTCTTCTGCATCAAAGTCACATTCTGCAGCCCCTGAGATAATGATGTGTTTTCTACGTTGAATGTAATTATGAAGCTTTATTAGCTGTTGATGGAGCCAGCGAATAAAACGATGTAGATACATCGTAATACTAATTCCTAAGAAAACTCCCCCCATTGCCAAAATTCCTCCAGATATAGGTGCTAATCCCGGAATCAAGGTCAATGCTAAGATTCCTACCCCAGCTAAAAGAATCATTGTAGCAATAATAACAGACTGGAATCGTTCTTCCTTATTTGCCTGATTTACTTGTTCTCGAATAGCCCTTTCTGTCTGGATAATTGCAGCCTTTCCTGCTAATCTCCAGGTTGCCTCTTGCTGATCTTTGGAAAGCCAACTCGTCGTACCCTCACGTTCATTCATCTCGCTCATCATACGTGCTTTTAAGCGAGCCTCTTTTCTACGAGCCAAGCTAATCCGCAGTCGAGCCCTTAATTGATGCACAGCATGAACAACTCCGGAAGCAACCATAGGAACAGCTGCAGATGATATAGCTCCTCCTATGGAAGAAAGCAATAACACTTGTACGACAGGGAATCCTGCAAAGCCAGCTAATACAGTACAAGTAATTCCTGCTATTAATAGCAATCCTGAAATAACCAGAATTCTTTTTTGTTTTTTCGTTAAGGATAAAGCATCATTTATCTCTTTTTGAGATAAACGCTTTACAAAACCAGGTGTATTAGTAAAATCAGAAATCTCTACATCTTCTTTCACTTGGTGATTGAAGTCTGCTTGGGCAATATTTTTTAGTTTTCCATCAACAAGCAAATCTTGTTCTTCTTGCGCTTTAACAAATGCTCTCCATTGACCAATAGTCGTATGAAGCAAATTGGAAACAACTAAAAAGATCCCTAAACTTATTAAAGGAGGAACCAACACTACTAATGCGGTCGCTGCTCCTCCAGTTACAACAAAAGTTCCCACAACAGCTAAAGAAATGCCTAAACATGTGAAACCAATCCCTAGTAGGATTAGGCCTCTGGCAAGTTTTCGTATTTTTGCTCCCTCAATAAGCATCTCTTCTGGAGAAAGCTGTTCTCCGGATGCAGCCTTTGCTGACTGAAAAAACCGAACATAGAGATAGTGAGCAAATCCAGAAAAAAAAGCTCCGCTTCCCCTGCTATAAGAGATATCTCCAAATTTCCCTATAACATTCCCATATCCTCCAGGAATACAGGAAGCTCCAAGTTTCAGCACAATCCCTACACCAGTCAATCCGGCACCTAAAAAAGCCGCACTTTTTGCCCGCTGCTTAACAGTCATTTTAGGAAAGATTAAAGTTTTTACTCCATGAATGAGGCTCCGCAAGGTGGTTACACTACCGACAGAAAGTCCTGAGAAAGCAATTGCTAGAACGATAGCCTGAGGAACTCCTGGAGCTAATACTGTTAAAGCAACAGCAACAACGGCTAACGCAAGGCCTAATACCACAATACCGGCTACTAGCTCTGCTGAGTGTTTTAATATTAATCCTGGTCTCGAAACAGTTTCTTCAGGAATAGAAACCGTTGGCAAAGAGGTTCCTGCACCTTGGTTCTGTATCGAAGAAAGGTTGCTAAGAGCATTGATATCAACAGGCTCACTATTTCCGGGAACCTTAGAAACCATATAAAAACACAAAAATCCTTTTTTCAAAATTAATTATAACAGTAAAATAAAATCCTCTTCACAACAAAAAAGGTAATTATCTTTTTTCCTTTCAGATAACACAAGTATCTCATGCAAAAAACTCTTCTAAAGATTACATTAGTTCTTCATCTTTAATCTTTTTTGCAACCTACTAAGTTACTACCTTGAACCAAGCTCTTTTAATTTCTCCTTCAACTCCTTACGGAGAAGTTACCGTTCCTCCTTCAAAATCTCATTCTCTGCGAGCGATTCTTTTTGCTTCTTTATCCCAAGGATTATCTGTCATAGACAATTGTCTTTCCTCTTCCGATACGTATACAATGCTCACAGCCTGTAAAAAACTTGGGTCTCAAATCAAAATAGTGGGGAAATCTTTACATATACAAGGAAATCCCCATCCTCAAGATAACTATCATCGCCGTCTGCATATGGGAAATTCTGGCATAGCTCTACGATTTCTAACGGCTCTTTCTGCCTTATCTCCATCCCCCACTCTCATTACAGGGACACACTCTCTTAAACGTAGGCCTATAATGCCTCTTCTCTCCAGTTTGAAACAGCTCGGAATAGAGGTTCGTCAAAAAAAATCTCTTTCCATTCCTTTCGTCATTCGGGGGCCTCTATCCTCTGGTCACACCATAGTTTCGGGGCAAGATTCCCAGTATGCCTCTGCATTAGCTATTACTGCAGCTATAGCTCCTGAGCCTCTTTCTTTTTCTATTGAAAATCTTAAAGAACGCCCCTGGTTTGATATGACCTTAAATTGGCTTAACTCCCTCAATATTTCTTTTTCTAGAAAACGAGATTTCTTAGCCTTCCCTGGAGGACAATCTCTTAAAAATTTTTCCTACTCGGTTCCAGGCGACTTCAGCTCTGCAGCCTTTTTAGCAGCTCTAGGTTTGCTCTCTTCTTCTCCTAATCCCACTATTCTACATAACCTTCCCGCTCATGATTCACAGGGAGATAAACAACTGTTCTTTCTTTTAAAAAATCTAGGCGCCAATATCCTCATAGGAGAACATCATGTTGAAATTCATCCCTCTTCTTTCTCCGGAGGAACTATCGATATGGACCCGTTTATAGATGCGCTCCCTATTCTAGCGGTTCTCTGCTGTTTTGCAAAAAAACCTTCCCGTTTATATAATGCGCGCGGAGCCAAAGACAAAGAAAGCAATCGAATTAAAGCCATCTCCCAAGAACTAAGAAAAATGGGAGGGTTAGTTTATCCTACTGACGACGGTTTATACATAGAGCCTTCTCGATTACACGGGGCTGTTGTTTGTTCTCATAATGATCATCGCATAGCTATGGCTCTGGCAGTAGCGGGAGTTCACGCCTCGTCTGGACAAACCATACTTTGTGACACACGCTGTATAAACAAAAGTTTTCCGCATTTCGTAGTTACAGCACGGACATTGCATGCCAACATTCAACATTACTAAGCAAATTTTCCTATGCGGGCTTCCTTCTGTGGGTAAAACCTTTTTTGGTAAGTTTTTAGCTCAGTTTTTATCCTTACCTTTTTTTGATACCGATCATCTTCTTTCAGCTCGTTTTCTTGGAGATTCCCCTAAAATGATTTACCAGTGTTATGGGGAAGAAGGTTTTTGCCAAAAAGAACTCGCTGCTTTAATTAGTGTGCCGGCCATTCCAAGTGTAGTTGCTTTGGGAGGCCACACCCCCCTTAATGAACAAGCGTATGAACATATTTTACAGCAGAAAAATGCTATTTTAGTCTTATTGGACGCCCCTCTCACAATTCTTTGCCAACGCTTGCAACAAAGACCTTTACCAGAAAGACTTAAAAATGTTTCTTCGTTAGAAAATGCTTTGCTAGAACGATTAGAAAAACTCCGTTTACTCACAACAAATATTTTTCTTTTAGAAACAGCAACTTCCCCTCAATATATCACAACAGCTTGTCAGGACTTTTGTTCCCGCTTCTTGACTATAAAAGAGACCGCCTATGCATAACTGTTATGGCTCCATATTTTCTATCACTACCTGGGGAGAGTCTCATGGTCCTGCTATCGGAGTTGTTATCGATGGCTGTCCTTCAGGGCTTCCTTTAACATCAGAAGACTTTCTTCCTGCTATGAAGAGAAGAAAACCTGGACAACTTTATACTTCTCCTCGCCAAGAACCAGACTCAGTAACAATTTTATCCGGTGTCTACCAACATAAGACAACAGGAACTCCTATCTCTCTTCTTATTCGCAATGAAGATGTTTCCAGTGATTCTTATGAACAATTGAACCATTGTTATCGCCCAGGACACGCACAGTATGCCTATGAAGGGAAATATGGATTTGTAGATCATCGTGGAGGAGGACGCTCTTCCGCTAGAGAAACAGCTGCTCGTGTTGCTGCTAGTGTCGTTGCTAAAAAAATTCTTCTATCTCAAGGGATTGAAACACTTGCATTCCTTTCTGGGATAGGAACTATAGAGAATAAAACTTATCCTAAACTTACTCCGTCTCTAATTGAAAAAGTACACAGCTCCCCTTTTTATACTACTATTCCTCATGACGATATTCATCATCTACTCCTCCATAATTCTGAGGATTCTTTCGGGGGGATTGTCTCCTTTGTTACTTCCCCTTTACCTATTGGCCTGGGAGAACCTGTGTTTGGTAAACTGCCCGCACTCCTGGCAGCAGGTATGATGAGCATCCCAGCAGCTAAAGGATTTGAGATAGGGGAAGGATTCAATTCAGCACAGATGGCCGGCTCCTCTTATTTAGACTCATTTGTTACTACAGAGGCAGGAGTATCTTTACAAACCAATCATTGTGGGGGTACTTTAGGGGGCATTAGCATTGGTCAGCCTTTAGAGGGACGAGTTGCCTTCAAACCCACATCATCCATAAAAAAACCCTGTCCTACAATCTCAAAAAAAGGAACCCCTGTAATATATCAGACACCTCGAGATGGACGTCACGATCCCTGTGTTGCTATCCGTGCAGTCGCAGTTGTCGAAGCTATGCTTGATTTAACTTTAGTAGACCTGCTTCTTCAAAACCGGTGTGCCAAATTATGATAGAGCTCATCACGGATACTCCACACAATATTCATTTGGTAGATTCGCTATGTAACCCACAGTTATTTGCTGTGCTATCCAAAGACTTCCCTCTTGTTTTTGTGACCAATTCTCAACTAAAAACACTTTTCCTACCTCCTTTACTGAAAACAGCGCGCTCTCTAGGATTTTCTGTTCAGCTCCTTGTAATCCCTGAAGGAGAAAAAGCAAAAACAGGAGAAACCTTCCTGTCTTTGCACAAACAGCTGACAGATCTTGCTATTCCTAGACAAGCAACTCTTATTGGTGTTGGAGGAGGCGTCATTTTGGATATTGCAGGATTTGTTGCAGCGACTTACTGTCGAGGTATGCCATTCATTTCCATTCCCACGACCCTAGTTGCTATGATTGATGCGAGTATTGGAGGGAAAAATGGTATTAACTTGGACCATGTTAAAAATCGTATTGGTTCTTTTTATTTACCTAAAGATGTTTGGATTTGCCCTGAAATACTACGTACCCTTCCTAAGCAAGAATTTTACCATGGCATGGCGGAATGTATAAAACACGCCTATATTGTAGATCCTTCTATCCTACCTTTGATTCAGAATCCTGCTTCCTTAAATACTTTAGACCACTTATCTCTCCTCATTAAACAGAACTGTTTTTGTAAAGCCTCCGTAGTAAAAAAGGACTTCAAGGACTATACAATACGTCAAATACTCAACTTTGGCCATACGCTAGGACATGCTTTAGAGATGCTATTCGCAGAAAAAATTTCTCATGGATTTGCTATAAGCGTGGGAATGGTTTTGGAAACTAAGCTCTCTCTTCTTTTAGGTATCGCTCGCAACACAAATATTCTGCATTCTTTAGTTAAGGATCTTCAGCGATATCATCTCCCTACTTCCTTGAAAGAACTTTACGCTCTTCCTCAAGTCCCTTCTTATAGTCATACCCATATTCTTACTGCTCTTACCTATGATAAAAAAAACCAAAATCCTCTCCTACCTTCGTTTGTTATGATAGAAGAAATTGGTCAGGCAGCGTCTTTCGGTGGACGATTCTGTCAACCCATATCGAAGCACATTCTTACTCAGTTACTAGAAGAGGAATTCCATGCTATGTACAATCATTAAGGGACCTTCTTTCCTTGAGGCTAAACATCAACTACTACGATCTTTGAAAGAAAGTTGTTGTTTCGAGATGCGTGCTGATCTTCTTTCTGTATCTGATTTAAAACTAAAGAAGCTTATCTCCCTTGCCCCTATCTCTATTCTCACATGGAAAAACGAAACATATTCCCAAGTAGCTTGGATAAACAAAATGCTATCATTGGCTAAACTGAATCCTAACTATTTGGATGTAGATATTGCCTTCCCAGAGGAAGGTATCTCACGTATTCGCCAACTTTATCCAGACATCAAAATTATTCGCTCTTTGCATACAAGCGAACACAGTGATCTTCTACAACTATACACAGGAATGAAATCTTCATTAGTGGATTATTATAAGCTTGCTGTTTCCCCATCCTCAACTTCTGATGTACTCAATACCTGTCTCCAAAAACGTTTTCTTCCTAAGAATGTAACGCTTCTTTGTTTAGGAGAAATAGGCCGCTCCTCACGTATATTATCTCCTATCTTGCAAAATCCTTTTACCTATACAATGAACACAGGTTCTTCTCCTGTGTCCCCTGGACAACTTTCTCTTAAACACCATTACTTTTACAATTACAAGAACCTTTCTCCACAATCGCGTATTTGCGGTCTGATTGGAGACACTTCACGTAGTATTGGACACCTTACTCATAATCCTTTTTTCCAAAAACTTGGAATTCCTTACCCTTACATTAAACTTCCGCTATCTCCTCAAGAACTTCCCAAATTTTTCTCTACTATCCGAGCCTGCCCCTTCTTGGGGATAAGTGTGACCTCTCCTTTAAAAACAGCTGTTTTACCATTTCTTGACAAACAAGCTCCATCTGTACAAGTATCGGGTTCTTGTAATACGCTGGTGATCCACAACGGAGAAATTACAGGTCACGACACCGATGGAGAGGGACTTTTCACGGTCTTGACTCGGTATAACATTCCTTTACATCATCAACGCGTAGCTATTTTGGGCGCAGGAGGAGCCGCTCAATCTATAGCAGCTCGATTAAGCAAAGCTAACTGTGAACTTCTCATTTTTAATCGTACTAAAACTCATGCTGAAGCCATTGCTTCTCGATATCAAGCAACGGCTTTTAACCTAGAGGGCCTCCCTCTTCATTCCGTCTCTCTTATTATAAATTGTCTCCCCCCACACTCCAAAATCCCCTTAGCTCTGGCTCCTTGTATTGTAGATATCAATACAATTCCTAAATACAATATGTTCACAGAGTATGCTCGATCTCAAGGTTGTACTATCATTCATGGACATGAAATGTTTTCGGAACAGGCTTTTTTACAATTTCGCCTATGGTTCCCAGATCTTGCATTTAGTCATTTAGAAAAAACTTTCTCTCGCAGAGCTGCTGTCTTAGCCTCTCTTTTTTCCATCGCTTCATAAAAAAATTTTTTTTATCTTACTTTTCGTTTTTGAGAGGCTTTATGCGTTTTTTGTTCTTTTTTGTTGTCTTGCTGTCTCCCTGGATCTCTGAGGCTTCTCAACGCATTGTAACCGTTAAAACGATTCATGAAATTGCTTCGGATATCCTTTATGATGACACGAACTATTGGTTAATATTTGATATTGATGATGTTCTATTTCAAGGAGCAGAGGCACTTAGTCATTCTACCTGGTTTGAACGCTCCATACAAGGAATGCGCGCCTTAGGGACTTCAGAACAAGAAGCCTGGGAAGCTCTTTATCCTGAGTGGTTAGCGATTCAGCACCAAGGTTCTATCAAACAGATAGAAACGGCCATTCCTTTATTGATTAACAAGGTTCAACATCAAAACAAGATTGTCTTTGCCTATTCAGAACGAAAATTTTGTGCTCAAGAAATAACTTTTAACCAACTTGCATCCATAAATCTCTCCTTTGAGAAATCAAATCTGCCCGATACAAAGCTTCCATCCATGATCAGTTTCACAAAAGGAGTTCTCTTTGGGGCGGAAATTCGTAAAGGACCGGGCCTACAGTACTTTCTAGATGCACAAACCTCTTTGCCAGAAAAAATTATTTATATTGATAATGAAAAATACAATGTTTTGCGCATTGGCGAAATTTGTAAACACAAAAAGATCTCCTATTTAGGTGTCGTTTACACAGCTTCTCAGTATCTCCCTCCTGTCTACCTTCCTGATATTGCCAAAATCCAATACTTATACCGACAAAAACTAATAAGCAATGAGGCTGCAGCTCTTCTATCCCGTCATCGATTGGATAAATAAATGACTAATTAAAGAAGAAATTAAACTCTGGCAAAAAAAATCTTTTTTTTACTACATGCATAGAAAAGTTTCCTTTGAGGTTTTTGTGTTTTTTCGCTCGGTTTTACTAACTACCCTGATTTCTCTTTCGTTTACGAACGCAGTACAAGCCGCTCATCGCCACTATCATCGCTACGATAATAAGCTACACAGACATCTCCATAAGAAAGATTTACCTACTCAAAAGCCCACTCAAAAACCTTCGGAAGAGGAGAATTACACTCCCTATTCTTATAGCGACAAGCCTATCTCCTTATCTAAGCAACGAGGTCTTCTATCTCCCATCTGTGACCTAATCAAAGCAAACCCCTGCTCGAATGGGTTTTCTATTAGAAATATTAAACAAGAATTAAAAAACGTAGCCGGAACACAAATTGCATTAGATTGGTCCATTCTCCCTCAATGGTTCAATCCTAGAATCTCCCAATTGAAAACTCTTACCATCCGCGACCCTGGATATGGCACACGGCAGACTCCTCTGGAAGCTGACCCTCCCTGCTGGCAAACTTGTTTCAATCCATCAGCGTCTATCACTGTGTATGACTCTTCGTATGGAACAGGAGTTTTTCAGATATCTTATACTCTGGTTCGCTATTGGGAAGGGAATGCAGCTCTTGCAGGCAATGCCATCATGCTTGCTGGAAGCATAAACGATTACCCCTCTCGCCAAAACACTTTCTCTCAATTTACTTTTTCTCAAACATTCCCTGGTGAAAAAGTAAATTTAACAATTGGTCAATACTCTCTCTATTCCGTAGACGGAACGCTATACAATAATGATCAACAACAAGGTTTTATTAGTTACGCGTTATCACAAAATCCAACAGCTACCTATTCTTCTGGAAGTCTCGGAGCTTATCTACAAATAACTCCAACAGAAAGTACTTGCCTTCAAGTAGGATTTCAAGATGCTTACAACATCTCTGGCTCTTCTATCAAATGGAATAATCTAACAAAAAATAAATACAACTTCTACGGCTACGCATCATGGGCTCCAAATTGTCGCTTAGGATCCGGTCAGTACTCCATTCTCCTTTACTCAACCAGAAAAGTGCCAGAACAGCTGTTTCAGACAACCGGATGGTCTGTGAATGCTAGTCAGTATATTTCTCCTAAATTTTATGTATTTGGAAGATATGGCGGTGCTACAGGACAGGCATTCCCTATTAACAGAACTTACTCTTTTGGTGTAGTTTCTGCAAATTTATTTGACCGTAACCCGCAAGATTTACTTGGAATTGCTTGCGCGTTTAATAACGTAAATCCTTCTGCAGCTTCAAGCGCTCAAAGAAAATACGAAACTGTAATCGAAGGATTCGCTACTATCGGCTGCGGCCCCTACCTTTCTTTCTCCCCAGATTTCCAACTTTATCTCTATCCAGCCCTTCGCCCAAGCAAACAGTCTGCTCAAGTTTATAGTGTTCGCGCCAATTTAGCTATCTAACAATTTGTTTGAAGGGAAAGCGCTCTTACGGTTGAAAATCATTTGAACAATAAAAAAGGAGGCCCTATGCCTTACGGAACTCGTTACCCTACATTAGCTTTTCATACAGGAGGCGTTGGTGAATCTAATGACGGCATGCCTCCTCAACCTTTTGAAACCTTTTGTTATGATTCTGCTTTACTAGAAGCAAAAATAGAGAATTTCAATATCGTTCCCTACACCTCCGTTTTGCCTAAGGAGTTATTTGGAAATATCCTACCTGTCGATCAATGCACAAAATTTTTCAAACATGGATCTGTATTGGAAGTTATTATGGCGGGGAAGGGAGCAGCTGTTGCTAGTGGAACCCAAGCGATAGCAACGGGTATAGGTATTTGTTGGGGCAAAGACAAAAATGGAGAACTTATAGGAGGCTGGGCAGCTGAATACGTTGAGTTTTTCCCAACCTGGATTGATGATGACATTGCTGAATCCCATGCCCAAATGTGGTTAAAAAAATCTCTTCAACATGAATTAGATCTTCGCTCAGTAAGCAAACATAGTGAATTTCAGTATTTCCATAACTATATCAATATCACACAGAAATTCGGGTTTTGCCTAACTGCTCTTGGGTTTCTAAATTTTGAAAATGCAGCTCCTGCTGTTATTCAATAAAAAAGGAGGTTTGCCATGTTTTTAAAAAAACAATCCTCTACGAAAAAAGCGGCTCCCTTAAACGTTTTAAGAACCTTGTCTCTCACTGGAATCGTGATCAGCTCTATGATCGGAGGAGGTATTTTCAGCCTTCCTCAAAACATGGCAGCCTCCGCAAGTGCAGGAGCTGTTATCCTGGCTTGGATTCTCTCTGGCATGGGGATATTTTTTATTGCGAACACTTTCAAAACACTCTCGCTTGTTCGCCCTGATTTAAAAGCAGGGATCTATACTTATAGCAGAGAAGGATTTGGTCCTTATATTGGATTTACAATAGCTTGGGGATATTGGCTTTGCCAAATCTTTGGAAATGTCGGGTATGCCGTGATTACCATGGATGCTCTTAACTATTTCTTTCCTCCCTACTTTGCAGGAGGGAATACACTCTTGTCTATTTTATTAGGATCTATACTCATTTGGTTATTCAATTACATTGTTCTAAAAGGAATCCGTCAAGCGACTTTCGTTAATATCATTGGTGAAGCTTTCACATTAACTTCTTTGCTTATTTTCATTCTTATTACTGCACTGTTCTTTAAAATCTCGATATTCAAAACAAACTTTTGGGGAGAATCTCCACAACACTTTTTAGGGCCTATTGGCTCCCAACTCAAAAGTACGATGTTAGTTACTCTTTGGGCTTTCATTGGTATCGAGGGAGCTGTAGTCGTATCAGGTAGAGCTGCCAATCCTTCTTCTGTAGGGAAAGCAACCATTTTAGGCTTTTCAGGATGCTTACTTATTTATGTCCTTCTTTCTTTACTTCCTTTTGGTTCCTTATACCAATATCAACTTGCTAAAATTGCGGATCCTTCCACTGCTGGCGTCTTGAATTTTCTAGTTGGGGAATGGGGAGAAGTTCTTATGAATGTAGGGCTTCTGGTTGCTGTCCTAACAAGTTGGTTATCTTGGACTATCCTTGCAGCAGAAATCCCTTACGCAGCGGCAAAAAATGGAACCTTCCCAGCGTGCTTTGCCATCGAAAATGATAAGCGATCGCCTTCATTCTCTCTATTTATCACAAGTGGATTGATGCAAATTACCATGCTACTGGTGTATTTCTCCTCTAATGCTTGGCAAACAATGTTAGAGATAACAGGAGTTATGGTTCTTCCCGCTTATTTGACTAGTGCTCTTTTCCTTGTTAAACTCAGTCTCGGTAAAAAGTATCCCACAGGAGCTCCTATTAAAGCTCGTGTTGCGATATTCACAGGCCTACTGGGAAGTTTATACTCTTTATGGCTGATCTATGCTGGAGGGCTGCAACATTTATTTATGGTTGCTGTTCTTCTTGCCTTAGGGATTCCTTTCTACGTAGACTCGAGTCTAAAACACGGACAAGAAAAGATTTTCTTGAATCGTAAAGAAATCATGAAAATGACCGTAATGGCTCTTATCGCTTTACTGGCAATAATTCTATTTTCTGCAGGTAAAATTCACTTATAAAAAGTGTGTTAAGTACCACTATCTCAGCTTCTCAATTCCTTAAAAAAGAGCTGATTCTCCCCTGAGGAGAATCAGTTCTTTCTATTCTTTAAAAGACTCTTCTCTTATCCTCAAAAGTAAATCCAGATTAAATTTCTAAAAAAATCTTTTTCAGTTCTTAAGGTACTTTATGCACATAGCGGTTTTGGGAGCAGGATATGCAGGGTTATCCGTGACCTGGCATCTTCTTCTTTATACACAGGGAAGAGTTAGCGTAGATCTCTTTGACCCAACACCCATTGGAAGTGGAGCTTCTGGACTGTCTTCTGGTCTTCTCCATGGTTTTACAGGGAAAAAAGCGATTAAACGACCACTAGCGGATCTCGGAATCACTATAACTCATGCTCTGATTACCAAAGCCAGCCTTTCGATAGGAGAACCCATTGTTACATCTAATGGTATCCTCCGTCCAGCAGCTTCACAAGAACAAGCAGCAATTTTCATGCAAAGAGCACAAGAATTTCCTAATGAGACGGAATGGTGGGATAAGGCTCGCTGCGAAATCACGATTCCTGGGATCGTAATTCCAGAAGGGCTTGGGGCTCTCTATGTCAAACATGGCGTAACAATTAACAATGATAAGTACATCAATGGGTTATGGAATGCCTGTGCTAGCCTAGGGACACAATACTATGATGAACTTATCGATGATCTTTCTGCCATTGCTGAGTTTTATGATCACATTATCGTTACTCCCGGAGCTAATGCAGATCTTCTCCCTGAACTGAAACACCTTCCTCTATCGAAAGTTAAGGGCCAACTTGTAGAAATTGCTTGGCCAGCGGACATTCCCATGCCGCCGTTTAGCATTAACGGGCCTAAGTACATGGTGGCTGATACAGAGAGAAATACATGCATACTGGGAGCAACTTTTGAGCACAACCAACCAGATGCTACTCCAGATGCTGAAGTAGCTTATCAAGAAATTATGCCTCCTATTCTGGCTCTTTTCCATGGACTCAAAGATGCTAAAGTTCTCAACTACTACGCAGGTATGCGGTCATCGAGCCCCACCCATTTGCCTATAATCAGCCGGGTCCAAGAAAAACTCTGGTATCTTGGAGGATTAGGATCTAAGGGTCTTCTATACCATGGACTTTTAGGAGACATGCTCGCGCAAGCCCTGCTGCGGGATTCCACAGCATACATAGCCAAAGAGTTTCTTTATACCCCAGAAGCTACCATCTAGCCTGTTAGGACAAGATGTCCGTTCCTTTATAAAGAAATACTTGCTTTTTCCTGAAGGATCTCATCAAGTGAAATTTGTATCTTCCCACGAATGAATGTATCCCAGGGAAGTCCTGGGATAATTTCATACTCCCCAGTTGCTAACATGCGACAGGGGAACCCAAAAATCACATCTTCAGGTAATCCATAAGGATTATGATCCGAGCACACTCCAGAAGAAAACCATTCTTCCTCTTTAGGCTGATATATAGACCGTGCAGCCTCTGTTAAAGCCCTTGCTGCGGAAGCTGCAGAAGACTTCCCTCTAGCTTCTATTACAGCACTTCCCCGATTTTGCACAGAGGGTATCATGATATTTTCTAGCCAATCACGATCCGTGATCGTTTCTGAAATAGGACGTCCATAAATTAATGCTTGGGTAAAATCCGGTACTTGTTTTGCAGAATGATTCCCCCAAACAACAACCCGAGATACTGCAGCTAAAGGGACTTCAGATCTATGCGCTAACATACTATGCATACGATTCTGATCCAAGCGCAACATCGCATGAAAATTTTTTCTCGCCAATCTAGGCGCGTGGTGCATTGCTATCCAACAGTTAGTATTAACAGGATTGCCAACCACAAAAATCTTTGCATCCCGCTTAGCAACTGTATTCAACGCCTTTCCTTGAGTAGCGAAAATCTCTCCATTTTTCTTTAGAAGATCTCTTCTTTCCATTCCTGGGCCTCTAGGAAGAGCTCCAATAAGAAAAGCTGTATCAATACCATCAAAAGCATCATGCAATGATGTAGTTACTTGCACACGCTGTAACAGAGGAAACGCACCATCGTCTAATTCCATACGCACCCCTGATAAAGTCCTTTCAGTACCAGGAACATCGTATATACGCAAATCTATCCCAGTGTCAGAACCAAAAACATCTCCATGAGCCAAAGCAAATAGAAAGCTGTAAGCTATTTGCCCTGTTCCCCCCGTTACTGCAACGCTCACCACTCGAGAAAACATAAGCCTCCTTCCCTTTGCTCGTTCCAAATGCACACTCTTTCAATGCAGTGTTCACAAAACACCAATTCTGATCCCAACATACGTTTGGCTAACAAAAGAATCAAGTCTCTCTATTTAATAAAGATTTCGGCATAAAAAAAAGCCCTTCAAAAGAGGGACTTCAGTCGGCTAGAAACTCAAAGCACTTTATAAAAAATGGGCCCTCGGGTTCCTACCCACATACTCGATCCAGACCGCATGACTTGTTGTCCTTTTTTAGCTGCTAGATAACCATGAACATCTAGGAAGCCAATGAATCGTGCACGAATAAAAAACATAGAAGAGCCCCCAAAAAACTTTTCTTTTTAAGAGAAACGGGCCCATTATAACATATTTAAAATAAAAACTGTGTATATAAAATATCAGGAACTTGGGTCTTCGAGAACGTTATTCTAAAACGTTAAAAAGTCTTAACATATTCTGAGCTTCAGGAAACTCTATCGACCCAGTTCCGGATATCATACCTATAATTTTAGTCGCCAATTCCTTCCCTAAAGAAACTCCTTCCTGATCAAACGAGTTTATCCCCCAACAAAAACCTTGAAAGACAAACTTATGCTCGTAAAACGCAAGTAATCCTCCGGCAATACGAGGAGTCAGCTGCTGAGCCACCAGTAACGAGGAAGGTCTATTCCCCCTAAATTTCTTATTAGGATTTGCATTATCTTGTCCTTGAGCTAATGCCAAAGACTGCGCAACAAGATTGGCGAATAATTTCTGAGAAGAAGAACTCCCCGATAGTACACAATCCACTCCACGCTGATTATGTAAAAACCCAATAAACTCCACGGGAATAATATCTGTCCCCTGGTGAAGACTTTGGAAAAAAGAATGCTGGCAGTCTGTTCCCACTCCTCCCCAAATAACAGGTGTAGTCTTACATCCTACTTCCTTCCCTTGTATAGAAAGGCTTTTTCCATTGGATTCCATTCCACACTGTTGAAGATGTGCAGTAAAATATCTTAATCCTGTCGCATAAGGGATAACAGCAGTTGTAGGATATCCCAACAGATTGCGATTCCAAATTCCAAGCATAGCAGATAAAAGAGGCAGGTTTTTTTCCATTTTCGGAGTCAATGCATGCTCATCCATAGAAGCTGCACCTTGCAAAAACTCAGTAAACACCTCATAGCCGAAAGCAAATCCTAATACTACCCCTCCTACCATAGAAGTAGAAGAGAATCTGCCTCCAATACTATCCCAAAGATGAAATACCTCTAGATAACGACTCTTGTCATCCATAGGGCTTCCTACAGAAGTGACAGATACAAAATGCTCTGCAACAGACAACCTCTTGTTTTGATACGCTTGTCTGAATAACTCTTCATTCACAGCAGGCTCTAAAGTTGTCCCAGACTTAGATACGACAACAACTAAAGTTGTTTCAAGATCTATCTCTTGCAATACTTCTGCAGCATTATCCGGATCCACGTTGGAAACAAAAAAGATCCGCTTATCGGATGGACAGATTCCTTGCATAGCAAAATACATAGCTTTAGGGCCCAACTCTGATCCACCAATACCTATCTGCACAAGTGTAGAGAATTTAGATCGGGCTTTGTACAAAAACTCTGCAAGACGATAAGCCTCCTCCTCAGAGTGACGAGATATAGCCAAGGCTTCTTTCTGGAGATCATTCTCTCTAACCCATGCTCGTGTTGCCGTATGTAACACAGGACGAGACTCGCTCTGAAATCCTTGTATATAATTCACAATCATGCCCTGTTGCATATGCTCCATCTGCTGGATTAACTCTCGCTCTTCGGCGAGTCCTTCTAAAGCATTAAGACACCTTTCATCAACACGCTCTGTAGCATAACTAAAGGTAAATCCTTCTGCAGACAAGGCATACTTCTGAATCCGTTTCTGGGATAAGACTCCCGGAAAAGTTAAATCAATGGGTTGCAAAGCAACCTCCTGCAAAGCAACAAATGCCTCGCAATCCAAAAAACTTTTCACCACAATGATCCTCCTTATGAAGAAGCTTTGACATGAGAAAGATTTCCTCTCTGTCTTTTATAATCTTTCTCGATCCATTTTTTTCTAAGTAGTAGTGTGTTTTTTAATCCATCCCCACGATATGCTCTGCGTACTTTTTCCGTAAAAAATTAGGTAAAAATGCTTTAACTACGAGTACATCATTTTCATAGTAATGAGAAATCACCAATCCTGCATCACACAATTCTGTAAATAGTCCATATTCTTTATAAGGAAGATGTAAAAGTACTTGAGGATAATCCTCTTGCACCATATCAGCCATAGCTTGCAGCAAATCGCGGATTCCCTCTCCAGTTTTAGCAGAAACGCATACAGGAGTTGGTGAAATAAGACGTAACCTAGATGCCACTCCCCAATCTGAGATTCTATCTATTTTATTCAATACAGTAATGACTCGAGGCTGCTCTATTCCTAATTCTTGTAAAATAGATCGTGTTGTTTCAACATGTTCTAAAGCGAGAGGATGTGAAGCATCGACTACATGTAGTAAAATATCCTCATGTAATGCGGCTTCTAAAGTACTTTTAAATGCAGCAACTAAAGTATGTGGAAGTTTCCGTATAAATCCTACTGTATCCGTAAGTAATACTCGCTGACCACAGGGCAAAACACAACGCCGGGTTTTAGGATCCAATGTTGCAAAAAGCTTATCCTCGGCATAAGTCTCTGCCGAAGTCAGTAGATTTAAGAGAGTGCTTTTTCCTGAGTTTGTATAACCAATCAAAGCAAAAGCTGGTATCTGATTCTTTTCCTTAGCTTTACGACGTTCTTTTCTTTGTCGTTCAACAGCTTTTAATTCTTTAGAAAGCTTATGAATCCTCTCTCGAACTATTCTTCGATCTAATTCAATCTGTTTTTCTCCCTCTCCTTTTACGAAACCTCCCCCACTCCCTCCGGATTTCTGCCTGGAAAGGTGCCCCCACATGCGTTTTAATCTTGGTAATAAATATCGTGCTTGCGCAAGCTCTACTTGTAATCCTGCTTCAGCAGTAAACGCACGACTAGCAAAAATCTCTAAAATTAATTCTGTACGATCTAATACAACGACATTCAATCGCTTCTCTAAATTTCTTTGTTGAGAAGGAGAAATCTCTTCATCTACCAACAAGGTTCCTATCGTGGGAAACCGTTCTAAAATTTGCTCAATTTCCTCTAATTTCCCTTCATTCAGATAAAAAGAAGAAGAAGGAGAGCGCAACAACCATGTACAAGTCTCCAATATACTAAGATCGCAAGACTTCGCGAGAGAAATTAATTCCTCAACATATTCAGAAACTCGCTCCTGTTCTGCACGATTTGCATAACAGCAAACAGCCAAAACTTGCGCAGGATCTTGTTCTGCCCTTGGAAGAGAAAATCTCCAACCTATTGTGTTTTGTCGCTCTTGTTGTTCTATCGAATTATCTTTACTCATTCATTTTTTTCCTTATGTCCATAAAAGCTCCATCCCATCATAAGCACACTCTCTCGTGAGATCTTCCTCCAGAACTTTATGTAGATAATGACTAACATGTGTGATCACTAAACGCGAAGCTCCTATCTTCTCCACCAAGAGATCTATTTGTTCTAGAGTTAAATGAGAAGGAGATCGATTCCCAAACGCTTTTGGAAGAACGCCCAATGAAGCGGAAACAACAACAGTATCTACTCCCTGTAAATAATCTAAAATCTGTTCATCATAACAAGACATATCTGTCAGATATGCTAAATTTCCAAAACGATACCCAGTCACTTGGCAATTTTTTTGAAAATAGGAAACATAGGTAAACGGGAGACCTAACAACTCCTGTTTCCCACATTTTTCATTTAAAATGATATAACGCAAAGAAGCCGTTAAACTATGTTCAGGATTTTCTTTTTGAATCAGATGCTCACGGGTTTTGCACAAATAATCATAGGTGAATGAAGAAAGTACAATAGGAACTTGTTCTAAATGCGTAATATACCAAGAGCGGAGATCATCAAGTCCACCAATATGATCATAATGCGGATGCGTAAGAAATACCCCATCCAGGCGATGAATCTCGTATCTCAATAATTGAGATCGAAGATCTGGCCCTGTGTCAATGATAAAATTCTTGCCTTGACTTTGAACTAATACGGAAGAACGTAAACGATAAATCTTTCTTTGTGAACACACCTCGCAAGAACAAAATGGCACAGGAGTCCCCTCAGGGTCTCCTGTGCCTAAAAAAACAATCTTCCCAGAAGAAGACGCCTCCATACAAGGACCTTTTAAGTTTCTTGAAATTAACTGTTTAAGCCCCATTTCTGTTCTAACTCAGCCAAAATTCCCTCTTTCTTTATCTCTTGCAAAGCCCCTTCTATTTCAAAAGCTAAAACAGGACGATCAGACGCAACTCCAATTCCATATCCTAAAACCCATTGATCCTCAGGAAGATCTATAGTTGCAGTAGAAAGAGTTGGAAAATCTTTTAGAACAACCTGTGCAATAGATGGCTCTAGAATCGCTACAGGAGACTTATTATGCATCACTTCCATAAGCACTTCTAAAGTACTATCGAAAGATCGCACATGTACTCCTGGAAGAGACCGTAAGTAGTCTTCCTGATACGTTCCAGTTTGAACAGCAACAGAACTGTACTGAGTCAACGGTAAAGGCTGCTCGTTTTCTCCTTGAAATACTAAAACTAAATGTTTTATTTCTTCGCCGTAATAAGGAATCATAAGAATTTCCTTCGAACGAGATGGAGTAATGGACATTCCTGTCATAATTGCATCAATCCGATGTTGCTTTAGATTTAAAATAAGCGCATCAAAAGCGAACTCTCGAACATCCAATTGTTTCCCTAATTTTTTACTAATCTCCTTAGCCAAATCAATATCAAAACCAACTATTTCTCCCTTATTGTCAACAAATTCAAAAGGAGGATAAGTTGCATTAGTGCCCACAATGAACTTCTCACTGAGAGAAGTCTCCCCTTCTTTTGAACAATTTGTCAGACAGAAACTACAAATAACAGCTAAAAAAGCTCTCCAAAATCTTCCTCTTTTTGCACACATATTCATTCCAGCCCAAAGATATATTGAAAGAGAATATACCCAGCACTCTTCTTAAAAAAAATAAGAATCTATGCACAAGCATTTTCCTCCTTTGAAGGAATTGCTTTTTGTACCCAAGATGATAATTCTGCCAAATCTCCAGGAGAAATATGTTGCGCTCCATCACACAAAGCAAGCTCCGGTCTCTCATGCACTTCAATCATTACGCCGTCTGCTCCAAGTGCTATTGCCGCACGAGCTAGAGGCTGCACCAAATCACGAGTGCCTGCTGCATGAGAAGGATCAACAATAACAGGCAAGTTAGTCTCCTTTTTGACCCATGCCACAGAATTCAAGTCTAGTGTATAACGAGTAGATGTTTCAAAAGAACGAATCCCTCTCTCACAAAGAATCACACCTGGACAGCTTGCATTACGTAACAAATACTCTGCTGCAGCAAGCCACTCCTTAACCGTGGCGCCAGGATTTCTTTTTAAAATAACTGGACGATGACTCTGGCTTACTTCATTCAGTAGCACAAAATTTTGCATATTACGAGCCCCTATTCGCAAAAAATCTACATGTTCTGCGGTCATCTCAACGTCATGGACATCTAAAACCTCTGTTTCTGTTAATAATCCATGCACAGCTTTTGCTTGACTATGCCAAACTACACAATCAGGTGACCAACCTTGAAAAGAATATGGGCTAGTTCTTGGCTTACGAACAGAGCCTCGGAAGATATGCGCCCCAGCCTCCTTAACCATTAACCCTAAAGAAATCGTGTGCTCTAAGCTTTCTAAAGTACAAGGCCCGGCAACAATAATAGGCTTCCCATTACCTATCAATAAAGTTTCAGATAAGCGAATAACAGGGTTCCTTCGTTGATCAAACACATAAGGTAACAAAACCCGGCATCTGTCCATGAAATCTTTTGTCCTTGTTTTTCACAAATGAAGAACAAATCATACACAGAGAAGAGAGAAAAGAAATAGAAAGGAAAGATTTTTTATAAAAAACTGCCCCCCTTCTTTTCATGAGAAGGGGGCCAATTTAAAAATTTTTATCTATTCTGATCCTTTAGGTAACTGTTTGATATCAGAGATAACGTCGATCAACGTTGTAAGAAAAGCTTGAAATAATGCTTCATCGGCATAATCAGGTCCTCCTTTGAGCAGCTTCCTACAATAACACAGTAAGCTACAAGTTAAACACATCACCCCTTGTATAAAAAACAATTTACATTTTTGTTTTAGCATATTTTCTCACAAAACATAATAGTTTCTATTATAAAAACTAAAATAAACAGATCTTAAAAATAGAAATTAATTTCAAATAAAAATGTTAAGCTTTATTGAAGACAAACAAAGCTTTTGTTAAAATCTCTGGGCTACTCATAAGAGGCTTTAAAAATAATGTTCGGATCCATTCCTTGTTATCCTGGATATAAAAATACTCTTGAATACAACGATCACTATTTCTACTGCGAGCTTTGTGATAGCATCGTTTCTCCTACGAGTGTGGATGTTGCGCTTGTTTCTCTTAACAAACCAGTTGCTAAGTCAGAATCCAAACTCTCTGTTCTACGCTGCAAGAACCACCCGATCAAAGGACTACAATCTGGGGGTCCGATTACCTCATTAAAAGGCTTACGCCCCTCTCCATCGACCTCCTTAACAGAAACTTACCAACAAATGCTGAAGCTTTGTTCTCGGGTTCACTACCTGGATATCCTCACCTTATGCTTCGCGGTCCTTACAGCACTCTTCGCTATTGTTGGGGTCATCATACAGTTTGTGATTACTCCAGCATTTGCTTCCTTTATCCCTTTTGTTTTACTAGGAGTTGCCATTGCCTTCTCGTTAGGAGCCTTCTCATGCGCTCGAATTTCCCAGAAAATGACTCGGGAATGGCAAAAGCTTTCTAGATTAATTATTAACTCTTCCACAAGCGTTCCTGTTCAAGCTGGCTCCGAATGTTACACTTTGTTAACAGAATTCCCTCCAACTTGCTACGAAACAATTCGTCCGTCCAGCTCCTCTCGCTCCGAGGGCAGCCCCTATCAGCGAAGAAACTTCCGGGTAATTATTAAAAAGACAGCATGCAAACTTTCTGCCCGAACACGGAAAATTTTAAAAAACTACTATTACAGCTAATAGTTAGAACTTAGTTATTTAAACAAGGCAAACAGAGCCCCGGCTGCTGCAGACTGTAAAGACGCTGCTTCCTGTAGACAGCGCTCTCTTAAAAACCAAGCTGCCTCTCTGTTTTCTGAGAAAGAAATAGCTTCAAGAATGGTCAATTTATCTTGCCAACGACTATTTGGATACAGGCGTATTACTGCGTCCAACCCCATTTCACTACCCTCTCGTTGCAAAGAAGAAAGCGCTTTCTCTAAAGTAAAAGCAAAGCTCTCTTCCTGTACAGGCTCAGCAAAGACCTCACTATCTCCTTCTTCCCAAAAAACTCCAGAACAAAAACTCCATCCTATCTGTTGTCCTGCTAAGTATTGAGTCACAACTGTTTTCACCTTACTGTACTGAGCAGCGACTAACAAACGGATTATTTTTTTAGCCAACTCTCTCTTTACAATTTCTGCTTGTAAAGGAGAAGATGGCGCGAGAATCTTCTGATCTTCATACAAAAATTGTTCAATAGCTCGACAGGACTCTATTCGATGCATAAACATAGCTATGACATCTCCTGCTTCTTCTATCTTTTCTCTACTTACTAAAAGAACAAGCGCTAAATTTACCTTGGCACGGACTCCTTGTACTACTGATAGAAATCTCCCTGCTAGCAAAGCTCCTCTGATCCCCAGTGAACAAATTGCTTCTGAAGCAGCCTCACAAATCGCACTAGAAGATGATGTTAATCCTTCGATAAGCTTATCTTCTCCTAAAGAATTCCCCTGTAGATACAAAACAGCTGCAGCCTGCATCTGAACTCGTACAGAGGGAGAATCAAAAGCCAATCTTTGAACGACCTCCATCACAGATGATGCGTGCGGTTTCCCACTCCTTAAAATCATTTGTAAAGTAGCTACCTGAACTTCTGGATGATCTATAACAAACAAATGATGAATGAATTTCTCTATAGATTTTTCTGGATGCTCCTTTAGCATCTCACAAGCCATCAAAGCTTGATCAATCCCAGTCAACACACTACCGGATGGACAGGCAAGCGCACACAGAGCTTTCCAAGCTTCTCTTCTCTCAGATCCATCTAATTGAGAATTCCGAATAATACCTTGTAAATGAGGGACTAAATCTGTAATTTTTAACAAGGCTGCTGCACGATATGCCGCTATGCGAACATTTATAGAGGAAGCATTCTTTGCTAAATCGCCTACAGCATGCAGCAAACTACCAGAACCGTACATAACGGCTACCTGTAAAGCAATCTCCTGCACCGTATCACTATCATCAGCCAAAGCCTGTAAAACTATAGGGACTAATCGATAATCATTCGCCATCCCTACAGCCAAAATTGTGATCACTCGAACGGTAAGTGAAGAATGTCGAATATTTTTATAAAGAAGAGCTGCGGCAAGATCTTCGTGAACCACGCGATCGGATTCCAATGAAGGGAAACGCTGTTTAGACCGAAGAAACGCCTCTTCCCAAAATCCGTACTCGTGATTTCTAGCCAATGCCTGCAGAGCTGTACGAACCTCACATAACGAACAGTTAGTATTTAAGAGAGTTTTGGCTTCTCGTGCTGCTGCATGATACTCGTGAAAAAGCATCTGTCGACGGATAGAATCAGAACCTTCCACATAGCAAGGTATCGACAAACAAACTACGCTATGGAGCCCAACAAGCCTCCACCAAGAAGATGAATATGTAGGTGGAATACGCTCTGTCCTCCTTCTAATCCATTATTGATAACAACACGATATCCGTTTTCTATACCGAAATCGCGAGCCATCTGCTGAATAATCTTTCCAGCTTCCGCAAGCAAGAAAAAATCTGCTCCTTGCATATCTTGTAACTTCTCAATATGCTTCTTCGGAATAATAAGTAAATGTACTGGAGCCTGAGGAAATTTATCCTTAATCACAATAAAATTTTCATCCTCAAAAACTTTATCACACTCCACTGCTCCTTCTATAATATGCTCAAAAATTGTAGTCATACTAATCCCTGTCGTTTTAACACTAAATTCAACGCTTCTTCGCAACTTTCTTGACTGTCCCACACAGAGAGAAATAGTCCTTTATGACAGAAAATGGCACCAGGAATACCCGTAGCTGCAACTAACTGGTCACCAAGCAATCCTGCCCATTCCTCCGGGAAAGGAATTCTTACTTCCATCCGACGATCTAAAGTTGGAGGAATCCCTCGTAAAATCCACTGATCAGAACAAGGAAAACTTACAAAAGCAGCAGGATGATTTTCACCCCCTAAAGAGAAAAAATTTTCTTGCCATGCTAGTGGACGATCAAAACGCAAACAAATATCTTCTTTTGCCATTACCTGCTTAACGACATCCCGACAAACACAATCGTAACGAAATTTCTTTCGTAACCGAATGAGTAGATCTATTGCGAAATGTAAAGCAAAGAAAAACTCTTTATCTGTATTCCCCCCTTCTTCCAAGGGATTATAGATTTTGATGATGTCAGAGAAAGAACAGAACCCCTCTTTAGAGAAAAAACGTCCGTTGTCCTGCTCATCTACACCGTGCACCAATGTATTATTTAAGTACTCATACTCATCTAAAGAAAGGAATCCTAAATTACGCAAGTAATCAAGAACCATACCCGCGCTGCTCCAGAAGCCAGAATAAGATACCTGGTGATGATCGAAACGCTTATCTTCTAAAGAATAACGCCCCCCTACATCACAAACATACTCACATTGTGCAAGCTTTTCAGGGTCTCTAGTTCGAATGATTTTATCTTCATCAACAAGATCGAACAAGATCAATAAAGCGCAAGCCGTCACTTCATCTGCGTGAAAAGAACCATCATGCGTGCCAACACTTCTTGGATTTTGCATTCTTATTATCCTCCGTGATCCCCTCAACAATAGAACAACGAACAACCTCGGCTGGTAGTCCCTTATCCAAAAGCTGAAAATCCTCCATCCTACTTGCTCTTTAAGATTAATATCAAGTTCTCCGCTGGAGGTATTTGCTATTGGGGAATCGTTGAGCCTTCTTTACACACAGCACATTTAAAAATAAATTCTTTACAAACCTCTTGTTAAACAGCATATAGCATCCTTTGTGCTCTCTCAAAAAAATTTTTCAGATAAGCTGGTTCTTCACATACGAGGATTCCAATGACACTCTTTCACTCTCATCATGATGCCGTCTCTCCTGATGGCTACTTATGTTCTTCCCTTCAATCAACTGATGCTGGTGTATATGAAGGAGAAATTGAAATTCAAAATATCCCTAACTATTTTCTTGGATTTCGACTACCCTCTCATTGTATTCATCTTAATTTGAAAAGTTCTCTAGCTCAGTTAGGGATCAATGCATCTCTTCTTCACTGCGAACTTAGCCAAAACCAACACCGAGCACACTTGCACGTTCGATTCACTAGTCATGGACCAATTGCAGAAGCTATGCTTGCACTTCTTAAGCCAGGAGATAGGGTAGCTAAATTATTTGCTGCAGATGATCGTAGACTTGTTCGCTCTCCAGATTATCTTGAAAGCATGTTGAAAAATACTGATAAAACTGGACAACCCTTGCTCTGCTTCGGAAAAAAGCTAGAACATCTAATCTCTTTTGATGTGGTAGATGATCGCCTGATCGTATCTCTTCCCTCTTTACCAGGAGTGGTCCGCTACGATTCAGACATCTACGGTCTCCTTCCTCTGATTCAAAAATCTCTCGGCAATCCTAAACTAAGCATCCGTCATTTCTTAGCTCTTTACCAACAGATTGTTGAAGGGCAGCATATCCCCTGTGGGGAGGACATTCTCTTGATTAAAACAGAGCCCTTACATATCCGCACAGTATTTGCTCGTGTAGTCGATCAACTTCTCCCTCAAGGCCTCACACATACTTCTGCTAATATTCTGGAACCAACTACACGAGAGTCTGGGGATATTTTTGAATTCTTTGGAACTCCTTCCACACCTGTAGAAAGAATTCCTTTGGAATTTTTTACTATCGAACCTTACAAAGAACACTCCTACTTTTGTAATCGAGATTTATTACGAACCTCATTGCAATCAGAAAGTGAAATAAAAAAAATCTTTGAAACGGCCCCTCAAGAACCTGTAAAAGCAACTACTTATTTGTCCAAAGGAAGCGAAATTCCTTCTCTTAACTCAGACTCTTGGCTTACAGGATCTGCAATTGCATACCAACCCGAAGAGAATCAGGTAAACAGAGATGAGTATATTCGTGCTCAACCCTGTTATCCTTTCTTAGAGGCCATGGAAACAGGGCTCATCAACAGTGAGGGAGCCTTACTCACCCGATTTTTCCCCTCATCTAGCCTGAAAGGTATGCTGATCTCCTATCATGTACGTCATTATCTCAAACAAATTTACTTCCAAATCCCTTCTTATACTCACGGTAATTATTTCTCTCACAACGACCGAAGTTTGTTATTAGATCTTCATCAAGCAAATATTGATGTTTTTTGGGCAGATGAAGAGAGCGGAAGAGTATTACAATACACGAAACGACGCGACAAAAATAGTGGAATGTTTGTTGTTAAACATCGAGTCGAAGAGTTCCAATCTGCATATTTTGTTGCCATTTATGGATCACGTCTTCTTGAGAATAATTTCTCCGCACAACTCCGTACACTTCTGGAAGGAGTGCAGCAAGCTGCACAAAAAATGGGAATTCCTGGTTTCTCAAAACCAACTCCTCTCGCGGTAATCACCGGAGGAGGAACAGGAGTGATGGCAACGGGAAATCGTGTAGCTAAAGAGCTTGGTATCCTTTCTTGTGGGACTGTTCTCGATTTGGAGGCATCACCAGCACAAATTGACCAGCCTACAAACGAATTTTTAGATGCCAAAATGACTTACCGTCTCCCTCAACTTATAGAAAGACAAGAGCATTTTTACGCAGATCTAGCTATTTTAGTTGTCGGAGGTGTTGGTACAGATTTCGAACTTTATTTAGAGCTTGTCTATCTGAAAACTGGGGCCAAGCTACCGACTCCGATCTTCCTTCTCGGACCCGTCGAGTATTGGAAAGAAAAGGTCGCTCACGCCTATGAGATTAATCTCAAAGCAGGAACTATCCGCGGTTCTGAATGGATCAGCAACTGCCTATACTGCATTACATCACCCGAAGCTGGAGTCGCTGTATTTGAACAATTTCTTGCTGGAGAACTTCCTATAGGATACGACTATCCCCCAGCTCCAGATGGACTAGTTATTGTTTGAAAAAGCATCTTTTAACATCGTTTTTCTGCAGAGGGAGAAGATTGTGGAGGGAATTGTTCAAACAGAAAAGCTTTCACAGCCCTAGGTAATAATATCTTCTTCTTACGAGACGCTTCTCCTGCTATTAGCGTGACATCGCTCTTGGGAATCGATAAGAAGTTTGCAAGCAATGCTACAACAGCATCGTTAGCCTTACCTTTTTCCGGAACCTCAGTCACGCGAACTCTCAATATACCATCTTCGAGTCCTACTACCCTGTTTTCTCGTGCCTTTGTAGTAACCCTAACCTCTAAAACCCAAAAGCCTTCTAGCAAAATTTTCTCCTTTCCTTTTAAAGGGTTAAGGAAGACCTATTCTTTTTAAGCCTTTCCTATACAGTTTACTAATACACAAGAATACCTATTCTTGATTTCATTGACCTCTATAAAAGCATTTTTTTCCTTTCAAAAAAAAATATGCTAAAACTTCGAAACTCTTCTCCCAAAAAATCTTGTTTTTTCTCTGCCTCCGAGTTATAACGAGGTTGTCTCCTAACCCATACCAAAATGATGAAACCTTTAGGTTATTTGCTTATCCTTTCTCTTGGCTTATCGCAGGTAGCTTTTACTAAAGAAACGGAGTCCTGTCCTGACTGCCAAAGTCATTGGAAAGAAGTAACCCATACAGATCAACTTCCTGAAAATATCGTCCATGCTGATGATGACTGTTTCCACTCCGGCTATGTACAGGCTTTAATTGACATGCATTTTTTAGATAGCTGCTGTCAGGTTATTGTTGAAAATCAAGTAGCTTATCTATTTTCTCTCCCTACAGATGATGTTACACGTAACGCTATCATTAATCTGATCAAAGATCTTCCTTTTATTCACTCTGTTGAAATCTGTCAGGCTTCCTACCAAACCTGTCACCACCAAGGGTCCAACATAACATCCCTTCCAGAACAACGCTCTTTCTGCACAAAAGTTTGCGGAAAAGAAGCTATCTGGCTACCGCAAAATACTATCCTCTTCACTCCTCTTATAGCAGATCCTAGACAAGCAACTAACAGTGCGGGAATTCGTTTTGATGATGAAGTTGTAGGGAAACGTGTCGGATCTGCTGTGTTCGGAGGAGATTTCATTTTCCTTCGACTATTCGACGTTTCTCGTTTCCATGGAGATATGGATATTGGTCTTCAAGGAGCTGTATTCTCCGTATTTGACCTAGATCACCCTGATGCCTGCATGGTCAACTCCGATTTTTTTGTCTCTGCTTTGTGTAGTTTTGCCGTCAATAAGTGGAGCTATCGCATGAGACTTTGGCATCTTTCCTCTCATTTAGGAGACGAATTCATTCTCGCTAATCAATTGCCTCCTAACAATCGCTATAACCGTAGCGATGAAGCTATTGATTTCTTCGCATCTTTCCGCTACACCCCACAAATCCGAATCTATGGAGGTCTTGGCTACATTATCAGTCGAGATTTAAGTTTTCCAGAAGACCCTCTTTATTTTGAGGGAGGAGTGGAACTCCGGCCTTTCGGTTTACGTGAGGATAACCTGCATGCCCAACCCATTTTTGCTATGCATTTTCGCTTTTGGGAAGAGCATGACTTTTCTATAGATCAAACTTATATTTTAGGTATGGAATGGTCTAAATTCCAAGACATAGGTCGCAAAGTTCGCGCTGTATTGGAGTACCATCAAGGCTTCTCTCATGAAGGACAATTCATCCGAGAAAAATGTGACTACTATGGCTTTAGATTAAGTTACGGTTTTTAATCTTTATACTCAGAAAAATTACTCTGGACAGATGGTAATCTCATCTCTATATTACCGTCCACTGTTTTGATTATTTTGTGTTTTGCTAGCATAGTAGGTGTCCCATGAAAAGAAATCATAATTTCGCGTCATTAACGCCAAATTATTTATTTTCAGATCTACAAAAGCGAGTCACCCAATTTCGTTTAGAAAATCCTCAACATAAAGTTATTGGCTTATCTATTGGAGATACTACTCAACCTTTGGACATTAGTGTTGCTGAAGCTTTCTCTAACGCTATTGCACGCTTGAGCTCTCCAACAACTTATTGTGGATATGGGCCAGATTTTGGACTGCCTGCTCTGAGACAAAAATTGTCTGAAGATTTCTACCGAGGGTGCGTTGATCCTGAAGAAATTTTTATCTCTGACGGAGCAAAGGTTGATATTTTTCGCTTGTTATCATTTTTTGGCCCTAATCAAATCGTTGCTGTCCAAGATCCTTCTTATCCTGCTTATATTGATATCGCTCGCTTAACAGGAGCAAAAGAGATCATCTCTCTTCCCTGTTTAGAAGAAAATGACTTTTTCCCAGTATTTCCAGAGAACTCCTCGATCGATATTTTGTGTCTGTGCTCCCCTAACAATCCAACAGGAACAGTATTGAATAGAAGTCAACTACAAGCGATTGTTCGCTATGCCATAGAACACGATATACTTATCTTATTTGATGCCGCTTACAGTACATTTATTTCGGACCCCTCTTTACCTAAGAGCATCTTTGAAATTCCTGATGCACGCTTTTGTGCAATAGAAGTTAACTCTTTCTCTAAGCCATTGGGATTTGCTGGTATTCGATTAGGCTGGACTGTAGTTCCTAAAGAGTTGAATTATAGGGACGGACTCTCCGTTATTCGAGATTGGGAGCGGTTTCTCTCGACAACGTTTAATGGAGCCTCAATACCTGCCCAAGAAGCCGGTATCGCAGGCCTATCCATTCTTCCCAAGCTCGAAGCAGTTCACTATTATAGAAAGAATAGCACTCTACTCAGAAATGCTCTATTAGAGGCTGGATTTCAAGTTTTTGGTGGAAAGCACGCCCCTTATTTATGGGTTAAACCTATTATCAAAACAATTTCTGACGGAGATCTTTTTGACTTTTTCTTAAAAGAATACCATATCGCAGTTACACCGGGAATCGGGTTTGGCCTTTGCGGCTCAGGATTTGTTCGATTCTCTTCCCTCGGGAAGCGTGAAGATATATTGGTTGCTTGCGAACGTCTACAAATGGCTCCTGCTCTACAATAATGGGATCTCTGTATGCTTTTGCGAAAAATTTTTAGCTATCTTTTTTGTAGTTCTCTAGCCTGTTCCTTCATTTCCGTAATCGCTGTTTCTTTTCGCTCGGAACCAACAGCTCCTGGTATAGCGATCTTTTCTTCATTCTCACATAATTCTCTCAGTGAATGTATCGAAAGCTGTAAAAAAGAACTTACTAGCTTTGGGAATATGCCCACAATTTCGCTGTTCAATGCTGAAGATAGTGTACTCAGAGCAAGAAAAATCGCTCGCACTCTTCATAACGACCCTAATATTATTGCCATTGTTACGCTGGGACCTATTGCTACCAAGGTGATGAGTCAAATCGAAACACAGAAGCCTATTATCTATGCTGTTGTCCCTAATGGGGATGCTCTGCGTTTCCCTAAAAAACAGTCTAATATATATGGTGTTCATGATAGCGTAGATACGAACCAATGCTGTTTCGCAATTCATGCGGTAACTAATAACGCAACCTCTTTAATTTACTTACAACCCCATGAGCCTTTCCCTTCCTCTTTACAGGAGGAAATCACAAATAAGCTTCGCTCTTCAGGCATCAAAGTAACAGGATTACCTATCTCTACGGCGAACGTTGCTTCTCGCATTCAGCTTATTGCAGAAAATCGTCCGTCCGCAGTCTTTTTCCCTTTTTCTGCCTTATCAGAAAAAATGGGCACTACACTTATTAAAAGTATCTTAAAAGAAAATATACCTCTTATCACAGACGACTCATCCCTGGTAATGGAAGGAGCCTGTGCAGCGTGCAGTGTCGATTACAAATTATCTGGAAAGCAAATTGCGTATATTATCCGCTACTTGTTGAGCAAGAAAACTAATGAAGAAAATTTGCGACAAATTAGTGCAGAACCTATTCTTTCTAAAATAACTTTTAATGAAGAAGTCATCCGATTTCTTGGCCTTCCATTTAGCATGACTCCGGCACATCAATTTGTTTCCTTTCACTCTGTAGATACTATTGGACTAGATTCTATGCCAAACTCTCTAAACTTTTACCGAAATCCTCTGTCATCGTCCGAAACAGATTCTGAATTTAAGTTTTCATCTTGAGGCATTGAGAAAAGAATATCGTCCCCTGATCCGTCTCCATCTCTTAATCTATCTCGTAAAGAACGTGGGTCCTCTAAAGAAGTTGGAGTTCCTAAGTAAGATGCATAAGGATTGATAAATATTCCTGGATGAGTGTAATAACCTGTATTTTCAGGCTCTGTTCCTCTTACTTTCTTTGAGATCAAATTAAAGAAACGCAGTATCAGGTTGTAGATAATACGTAGAGCATGCATCAAGTGCTCTTGTAAAAAAAGACAAGCTTTCTTCGCTGCAGAGCAACAAGTTGCCACATCCTCTTCAGCAACTTCAGCATTTGGATCAAGATATCGCTCGTCATACAAACGTTCTGCAATCAGAGATAGGTCTTGAATAGATTGACTTAGCCTTCCTACCTCTCCATCTCCACGAAGTCTCCATTCTCCTCTATCATTTACCCTCAGCCCTAACTGATTTAATCGAGAAAGAACAGTCTTTCCAGTTGTCCCCAAAGCTTTTTGAAGTTCTTCCTCGGAAACTGTACGTAGTTTCTTATGCAACCCTGCAAGAGCAGAAGAAACTAATCCCATTCCATGGCGCATTTCTCTAGCTTGTCTTCTTAATGAAGATCGGACAGATGATAATCTACTTCGCGCAGAAAGAGAGCCGAGTCTTAGTCTTTGAGACACCACCCCCTCTCTACGATCACTAGAACGTTTCGTCCCTTTCAATAAACTCCTACTTTTCGCTCCAAGAGCTTCTAACTGCTCCTCACTAGAAGAAATGAATTGTGAAACAGCTTCAAGATTTTCATCTAATTGTTGAGCATTCGCTTCACTCTTCTCTGCTACATCATTAATAATCTCAGCAACCTCCATTTCTCCGACAGCCCCTCCCAAAATCGAAGAAGAAGCCATGGCATCTGACTGAATGATTGGAAGAGCGACCTGCTGGACATTTTCAATAGAATCATTTTTCCCAGTGGCAGATAAAGAAACAGTCTGACCTGCAGGGGTGACTCCTTCTGGATTAACCTCCTCATCTTCCCTAGAATTGGGAAGATCTCCTGGAGAAGAACCTGGTGTTCCTTGTATAGAAGACATAGAGATTTAAAAATAAAAATTATTAATAAGAATAAAACAATTCTAATTGTCCAACAAAAGAAATATCAAGAGTTCAAAAAACAGAAAATCTAAAATAAATAAAACTCAAAATGAACATAAATTACAGAGATTGATTCAGAAACATTCTTATGTTAAGATCCTTTTCCTTGAGAAAAAAATAAAGCACTTTCTTCCTTATGAGAGCATCCCTTTTGTTTTATAAAACTTCCAAAAACGCCAATAAACAAGCCTCTGTTCTTTCCTATGAACTACTTGAGAAGGCTGGCTATCTTTTTAAAACATCGAAAGGGATTTATGCCTATACTCCTCTTTTCCAGAGAGTTATCATAAAAATGACTACCATCATCCGTGAAGAGCTCAATGCCATTGGAGGACAAGAAGTTTGCCTTCCTCTTCTGCATCCTGCAGAATTATGGCAAAAAACAGGGCGCTGGGAAGCATTTTTATCAGAAAAATTGCTCTATGTGCTTAAAGACAGAGAAAATAAGGAAATGTGTTTAGCTCCTACCCATGAAGAAATCGTGTCAGAATTCGTATCACAATGGCTGACAGGAAGAAAGCAGCTACCTATCCACCTCTATCAAATTGGAACTAAATTCCGCGATGAAATCCGACCTCGCTTCGGCCTCATGCGAGCTAAAGAGTTCTTAATGGAGGATAGTTACACCTTTTCCGACTCTCCACAGCAAATGGAAGAGCAGTATAAGAAACTTCGTTTAGCCTATCAACGCATCTTTGATCGATTGAACCTTAAGTACGTAATCGTTACTGCAGATGGAGGGAAAATCGGTAAAGGCAAATCTGAAGAATTTCATGTTCTCTGCTCGTTGGGAGAAGATACTATCTGCGTTAGCGGCTCTTTTGGAGCAAACATAGAAGCTGCACAAGCAATCCCTCCGTCCTACACCTATGCCCCCAATTTTCTTCCTATGGAAGAGATCGAAACTCCTAATATTCGAACGATTGAGGATTTGGAGGCATTCTTTAAAACTCCTAAACAGCAAATTCTGAAAACGTTAGTAGTTAAAACAAACAAAAATGGCAGCGAAAAGTTTTTCGCCATTTGCATCAGAGGAGATCGTCAAATTAACCTAACAAAGGTTGCCTCCTTCTTACAAGTTGATGACTGTCAGCTCGCATCTGATGAAGATATTCTCAAACATCTTCATGTTGAAAAAGGATTTATTGGACCGTTACATTGTCCAATTCCTTATTATGCTGATGAAACAGCTCGCCCTATGACAAACTTTATCTGTGCGAACAATCGAAAAGACGTGCATTGCAAACATGTGAATTGGGGGCGAGATATTCCCCTTCCAACTTTCGGAGACTTTCTCTTAGCGGAAGCTGGCGATCTTTGCCCACAAAACGAATATGCTCCTTACGAGATTTTTCAAGGTGTTGAAGTCGCACACATTTTCAATCTCGGAACACGTTATACGGATTGCTTCTCTGTAGAATTTCAAGACGAGCATGGAAATAAACAGCCTTGTTGGATGGGGACATACGGTATTGGTGTTGGAAGGACTCTCGCGGCTTGCTTAGAACAACTTTCTGATGATAAAGGTATAGTCTGGCCCTCAGCTATCGCACCTTTTTCTATTGCAATACTGTTTAATGGAGGCGATTCCGAAGGAGAGACGATCGCTTCACAAATTTATCACAATCTTAACGAACAAGGCTATGAACCTCTGCTTGATGATCGTAATGAACGTCTGGGCTTTAAGTTGAAAGATAGTGATCTGCTTGGTATCCCGTATAAAATGATCATTGGAAAATCATTCCATAATACAGGATTGGTAGAAATCGAATCTCGATTAGGAGAAAAATACAATGTTTCCCTAAATGATTTGCTGGACTGGTGC
>NZ_JAFUQR010000001.1 GCF_017472245.1 Chlamydia sp. | reverse complement strand
CCCAAATGCTGAAGAATTCATTCCTCAAGCCCCCTCCGTCCCCATACCTTTTCAAGTACAACCATTCTACCCTCTTCCCCTCACTAATCCACAATGTCCTTATTATCTTCCTCACAGTAATACAGAAGAACTTCTTCCTTATCAAAACCCCCGTGCTTCTGAGGATTCTTTTACGCAAAAAACTGATAAAAAACAGTTAGAGGAAACTGCTTTAGTAACTTACCAAACAGCACAAACTATACAACTTGCTCCAGAAATGATGCACCTACCTGGAGAAGCGATTCAATTCTTTTCCACACAATCTAGAAAATCTCCATTAACTGTAATTTGCCAGGCTATCGGTCTCGCAAAAGAAAGCATTTTCTTATGTGTTTACACGATCACTTCCCCAACAATTATCGCAGCAATTTTAGAACGCGCAAATGCAGGAGTTAAAGTTGAATTACAATTTCAACATATTAACAACCACCAACCCTTAGTTGCACACCCTAATGTTAAAATGAAACCTTTCAACTCGCGCTACAACGCTCTATTACATCGAAAAAATCTGGTCATTGACAACTGGTTAGCAATTCTAGGATCAGCAAATTTCTCTGAAAGAGCCTTTTCTCATGATGTCAACTTCATTGCACAAATAAAAAATCCTACTCTTTGCCAGCTTATACGAAATTGGGAATCAGGCCATTGCTATACTGGATCACAAAGATTTGATTACTACAGTTTGTTTTTTCAGAATAAACAAGGACTACAAAACATCATTAAAACATTAAAAGTCGCTAAAAAAACAATTTTTGTAGTTATGTTTATTCTGAAAAACGAAACTATCTTAAATACTTTACACGAAGCCTCAACAAGAGGTGTTCAGGTATCCGTCATTGTAGATTCTTGTGAGAAAAGAATGCCTTTTTATTTCTTACAAGCATTAGGATCTTCTGTCGATCTTTATGAAAGTACACATAGCGGCCTCTTGCATTGTAAAATCTGTTGTGTTGATCGTCGATTCTTCATCCTTGGTTCTGCAAATTGGAGTAATAACGGAGTTAATCGTAATGTTGAAGATGTATTGATTGTCCATAAACCAAGCCCTTCACAATTTGCTGCTTTCTTTGATTTGTGGTCTGAACTTTTAGCGGCAAGCGAACTAATTACTGCCAGCAACGTATCACGGAAACGCCGTAAACAGCAAAAACCTAAAAATAAAGATCCTGACTCTTAATTCTTTCTTAAACGCTCAATAATTAAATGAGGCCGCTTTCAAAAAAAAGAAATTTTTAGCAAAATTCGCCGATTTTTATTGTCATAAAATTGATGTGCTAAGATGAAAACTCACAGCTCTTTCCATCATCATAGCCATAAATCTAGAGTAAGGTCATCTTCTAGAAGCCATCAAAGATATCATCCCTATCGTAGCTCTCATAGTTCTAGATCTTCTTCAGATCATCACCGCCCTTCTAGAAGCTCTCGCACACGATATTCTCGAGAGCAGGAATCCCCGCCGCACCCCCTTCTCCTCTGACCTTCTTTTCTTCTCAAATCGACCCCGAACACAATTTTACCGAATTGATTTGTGAAACTATAAAGCGGGCTCACTCATCTGTGTATGTCAAAATATTTATCTTAAATAATCCTAAAATCCTAGAAACTTTAAGAGAAAAAGTTCTTGAAAATGTTTATGTAAGCATTTTATGCCAGAAGCTACTAGAGACATTTAATTTTCCAAAATGCTCCAATCTCTCACTAACTAAATTCGTCTCTAGATCTGGAGTAAAAGCACATAAAAAACTCCTCCTCACAGATAGAAGATATTGTCTTTTCAGTACAGCAAACTTTTCTGATACTAATCAGAAAGATGTTAATCTCACTGTATGCGCAACCTCCTCACAGTTGCATTATGCTTTAAATCTTTCTCGACCTACAGTATGTCCAATTGGAGGATCAATAGTACGGTATTACCCTATAGGTCGTACTCATTGCGACGGCAGCAACATTATATGCAATATCTTGACTCGAGCTTGTAAAAGTATACAACTTGGTATGCATATTCTCTCTCATCCAGAGGTCATCAAATTATTACTCAAACTGAAGCATAGTGGTATTCGCGTAACCGTCATTCTTGATCCGAAAGCATTACAACAACCAGAACTCCCAGAATCTCAACGCCGACTAATGCAAAAACTCGATATGCAGATATGGAATGGAGAGGGTATGCTTCATTGTAAATTCTGTTTAATTGATAAAAAAATAGCCATCGTTAGTTCTGCAAATTGGACAATTTTAGGATTAACAAAAAATCAAGAAGACTTACTTGTACTAGAAGATTTGAACAAAGAGCATAAAGAACAACTTCTAACATTCTGGAACAATATCCAATCAAATACTATCCCTCTTTCTAGGTATGAAGCTAATAACAGCAATTTAGTACTTACAGAAAAATCATCTGATTGTGAAGCAAGTACATCCGAAGAAACCTCTTCCTCCATTTCTAAAAGGAAGTAATACGTAACCTCTAAGAGACAAAACATACTCTTTTATGACAAAAGGGCCGATCAAGAAAAATCCTAGTCTCTCTTTTGACTACATGAAAGAACACTGTAATTTTTTAAAAATTTTCAAAGACAACATTTACTTGCTTTTCTTAAAAAGAAAATCCCTACATTATAAACCACTTACTATTTAAACATGGAAAGCTCTGATGAACTGTTCTTTTTTGTATGTTATTCATCCGCATACAGTCTTTAATCCTCGATTAGGATTGCACCCTTTATCCTCAGATAAATACATCGAAGAAGGCAATCGCTTAGCTGCTTTTATCGAAAGTCTGCCTTTAGAAATTTTTGATACCCCTACTTTTATAGAAAGCGCTTCTTTAGGAGCTCCATATATTCTATCTTGGGAAAATACTAAAGATGGCGCTCTTTTCACTATTCTTGAACCTAAACTCTCTGCTTGTGCAGCCACCTGCCTTGTTGATATTTCTATCCCTATGAAATCTGACAGTGAGCTTTTAGAAGAAATTAAACAAACATTGCTAAAAAGTTCTTACGACGGTATACGCTATCTCATTACTCAAGAGTCATTTTCTCAAACAGAAGAATCTTCTGTTCTCACTTTGGTTGAAGACGACGTTGAACTAATTCGGAATGTTGATTTCTTAGGACGCGCTGTCGACATTGTGAAATTAGATCCTATAAATATTCTCAATACTGTCAGCGAAGAAAGCGTACTGGATTATTCTTTCTCTAAAGAAACTGCTCAACTTAGCTCGGATGGCCGTTTCGGAATCCCTAAAGGAACAAAAATTTTCCCTAAACCTGCTCTTGATGTGGAAATCAATACCTCTATTTTTGAAGAAACAACTTCTTTTACTCATAGCTTTTCTACTTCTGTTACCTTCTGTATACCTGATTTTGCTGGTAACATGTCTCTCCAAACTCCTCCTCTGGTAGAAGGAGGACAAAAGGAAATCCTTGTCACTAGAAAACATCTATTCCCTAGTTATTCCCCCAAGCTTGTAGATGTTGTTAAAAAATACAAAAGAGAAGCTAAAATCCTTGTAAATAAAATTACTTTTGGAAAGTTATGGCGACATCAAGCTAAAAGTCAAATCCTTACAGAAGGAAGTGTTCGTTTAGATTTACAAGGTTTCACCGAATCAAAATACAATTATCAGATTCAAGTGGGCACACATACTATTGCTGCAGTATTGATTGATTTAGAGCTTTCTCGTATTAAGTCTACATCTGAACAAGCTTATGCTATAAGAAAGATTAAATCTGGATTCCAACGTAGTTTAGACGATTGTCATATTTATCAAGTTGAAACAAAACATACTTCAACTTTCTGTGAGACTCCTAAAATGCCTGTGTTAGAGCAGTCCGAGGATTCTGACTTGAGCCTTGCCGAAGCAGCTGCTTTTTCAGGAAGTCTGACCAGTGAGTTTGTTAGAAAAAACACGCTTCATGCTAAAAATACTGTAACCTGCTCTACTGCAGCACACTCTCTTTATATCCTGAAAGAGGATGATGGCCTAGATCCTTCAGAGAAACGCTTAGATAACTCTTTCCGTAACTGGGTTGAAACCAAATTAAGTCCTACTTGCCCCAATTCTTGGTCCGTATTTATTCAAAAATTTGGGACACACTACATCACCTCTGCGACTTTTGGAGGAATAGGGTTCCAAGTTTTAAAGCTATCTTTTGAACAAGTAGAAGATCTTAATAATAAAAAGATTTCCTTAGAAACTGCTGCAGCAAATGCTTTGTTAAGAGGCTCAGTCTCAAACAGTACGGAGTCAGCTTATTCTTCTTATAGTTCAGCATCCTCTTCCCATACGGTATTTTTAGGTGGGACAGTTCTCCCTTCTGTTCATGATGAACATCTAGATTTTAAAGACTGGTCAGAAAGTGTTCGCTTGGAACCCGTACCCATTCACATTTCCTTGCTCCCTATAACAGATTTACTCAATCCTCTTTATTTTCCTAAAGTAGATGCAGCGGAATTGTCTAGTAAACGAACGGCTCTCCAACAAGCTATTCGAGTTTATCTCAATAAACACAGAGTCAACGAGCAAGGCGAACGCTCTGTGTTCACAGCAGGGATTAACAATCCTTCTTCTTGGTTTACTTTGGAATCAGCTCACGCCCCTGTTGTCGTTAGCACTCCATATGTTGCTTCTTGGTCCACTCTTCCTTATCTATTCCCAACATTAAAAGAGCGCTCTTCGGCAAGTCCTATTGTCTTTTATTTCTGTATAGATAACAACGAGGCTTCTTCACAAAAAATTCTAAATCAAACCTATTGCTTTATCGGATCTTTGCCTATTCGCCAAAAAATTTTTGGTAGCGAATTTTCGGGAAGTCCATATCTATCTTTCTATGGAAGTGATGTAGAAGCTTATTTTGATAGCAGTTATTACACATGTCGTTGTGGATGGGTTATTGAAAAGTTAAACACTACCAAAGATCAATTTCTAAGAGATGGTGATGAAATTCGTTTGAAGCATGTTTCTAGTGGGAAATATCTCTCAACAGTACCTCTAAAAGATAACCATCGGACTCTCACATATACAACGAATAGTCAAGAGGCTATTTTCATTATCAAAAAATCTTCAAGATACTGTCCGTGAACACTTTTACATCTATATGCACTTATGCTAGCGCTGGGTACGCATACGCAGATGTTTGGGTAAGGAGGCAGAGTCTCTAACAATTCCCGGATGGTAAGTTAAGGGGTCTCTGTCTCTTTCAAGAGAGCTAGAAGAGGTTCTCGTCTCAAGCGTCTGCTGACGTTAAGGTGCCATCGCGAAGAATTTCTTCTCGATGGCACTTTTCGGCCAGTTCCTTGTCATGAGTTACAATCAATACACCTCGGTGGTGTTCTGCAAGAGATAATAATAGCTCGTGGATTGTGTTAGCTGTCCTGCGATCTAGATTCCCCGAGGGTTCATCAGCTAGTACTATCTCTGGATCGTTCATTAAAGCTCGAGCTATAGCAACTCTTTGTTTTTCTCCTCCGGAAAGCAGGCCACTTTTTTCTGATCGTCGATCTGCAAGTCCCACAGTCTCTAATAAGAAAAAGGCTCGCTCGTATGCTTCAGATTTCTTACTTGTGTCCTTTCGTGCTATCTGCGCAGGAGTCAACACATTATTGATCACCGAATCATCTTCTAATAAATAGAAGTTTTGGAAAATAAACCCGATCCTACGATTTCTAAAAATAGGAAGATCTTCATGACGCACGCTTTTCCCAAAGAACAATACCTGTCCAGAACTCGGTTGATCTAAAGTCCCCAAAAGATGCAATAGAGTACTTTTGCCACTACCAGAAGCGCCTGTAATAGCCACAACCTCTCCCGCATACAATTGAAAACACACATCTTTTAATATATCAACGCAAACATCTCGTTGTTTAACTGTTTTTGAAACATGACGCGCTTCAACAAGAACACCCATAATTTCCCTACTCGGTCTTTAAAATATCCGAAACTTGCATACGCGCAACATGTTGTGCAGGAAGAGCTCCTGAAATGGCTGCCAAAATAAAAGCTCCTAAAGACAAGTAGATCATAGTTGGAAGGTGGAAATTTTGAGGAAGTTGTTCTCCAAAAAAGGAAGGATTAAATGCCTCTCTTCCCTGTAACGCACTCAACCAACGCGTTAAAATTTCTAAATTTCGCAACGTTAACGTAGCAAAAATAGATCCCAAAAAGGCTCCAAATAAACCCGAGCAAGCTCCACACAAACCAAATATAAGTCTTAAACGAGATGAAGACACTCCCATAGCCTTTAAAATACCAATCTCTCTTTTTTTATTATTCACTAATAAAATAGACATGGTGACAATATTAGAGCAGGCAACAATGAGTACGATAAAGGAGATTATCGAAAATAAGACTTGATCACTTTGCAATTGATCTAAAATAGGTTTAAAAAACTCGTAATCATACAAAGAAGAAATTTCCCAGTATGAAGCAATTCCTGCCTCATTTAATACTTTCTGCAAAGCAAGTTTCGTAGCAAGAATCTCCTTGACATTTGGAAGAAACACTTGCCAACCGTTACCCATACCCAATCCTTCCGATTCTGAGCGAATAGAAACAGCAAGATCTTTATCAATAAAAATAGTTTTACCTCCAAACGGAGAAACACCTGGATTATAGAATCCAATCACTCGTAATGGAAATCGTACCTCTCCTTCTTTTTTTGCAGAGAAAATTGCTAATGACGCAGTATCTCCAACTCGATAACCTTGATCACGATAGTGAACGGGGAGAATCACCGACATTCCTCGGAACTTTTCCTGAAGAGAAAGAAAATCTGCTAACCAACCTTCCGAAGAAGCATTAAAATGGTTTAAAATCTCTGTTGAATAATCTGTTTCTTCGAAAGGAAGAACTCGCTGTTGATAAAAAGATTCGGCCGAATACGCTACGTATTGCGATAATGAGCGCGGCTCTCCAGTATAACTTCGAGTACCCCGGTCCATGTACACATGCCCCATTCCCTCCTCAAATTCAACAAATAAAGCTTTTTGAGAAGAAAGACAGGACAACATTCGCTCATTAGCTGTCCGAACTAGATCTAAAACCTCCCCATTAGCAGAAAATTCAGGAGCAGGGAACGTTTCTGGAAGCAAAAAGTCGCTGTCAGGATCGTAAGGATCTGTTTGCTCAGAAAGAAGTTTTTCACCAATGGTCTTATAAACATACTGAGAAGCTTCCGAATGAGAATCTATCTGATAATAGTATGACTCATAATATTTTCCGGAAGGCTCGATCCGAATAGAAGAATGTAGCTTTGCGAGATCACCGACCCATCTTTGCTGAAGCCCGTGGATCACAGACATGAAGACCACGGACAACCAAACAACAAGCGCAATAATCCCAATAGAAAAAGCCGAAACTATAGAAGAAGAAAACCTCTTTCTTCTTGGAACTAGGTACTTGAAAGCCAACAATAATTCTAACTTCATGACACCCTTGGGATCTAGAAGCTAGATAAAAGCCTACTTAGCTTCTTTGAAGATAACGTGCTTACGCAGCTTTTTATCATATTTTTTAAGTTCTAGTCGACCGGTTGTTTTTCTTTTATTCTTAACAGTCCAATACATCTCAGAACTTTCAGTGCTTTTCAATTTAATAATTTCGCGGTTTTTGCTGGCCATGAATGAACCTTTGCTCAAGAAAATGCTAAATCAGCCCATATGCTACAGCTATTTTCAAAAATAATCAAGATTTGCTCTCTAATTTGTTCAAAGAGAACTTATTCCTCATACGCTTTTTCAAAAAAATCTTGCATTTTTGATAATTTTTAATTTTTTTACCACTTTCTAACCATTATCTTGCTGCGGTGTTTCCAGTTTTCATCCGCTCTGTTACTGCAGAGCAAAAACAAATTTTTTTTTGAATTCCGGAAAAAAAGTTGTCTTATCAAGCCATTTACCTTATCATTTTTTCCTTTTCCTTCTCTTTTGGAATCAAGAATTTATATTTCCTTAAGAAAGATTTCTGAAAAAACAAAGGTTTTTTGCTGAATGAAAAAGTTTGCTACTCTTTTGTGTGTGCTCCTATCCGGCAATAGTTTTGCGGCTCCTGTTCAAGTTCCTGGGTTTCCAGCTATTCCAGAAACCTACATTACCATCGACGAGGAAAAATCAACTTTTAGGGAATACTGCCGAGGTGTCAATGTCCTTAGTTGCGGCTACAATCTTGTCGGGGTGTTCCACACTCCAACGACCCCTATGCCCAAGGGAGGATATCCTACAGTAATCTTTTTCCATGGATTCCGAGGCAATAGCTTTGGAAGTGATGGAGTTTATCGAGAATTAGCTTATCTCCTAACTTCGAATGGAATAGCTGTGGCTAGATTTGATATGGCAGGGTGTGGAAATAGTGAAGGTTTCCAAGACCAAATTCCGGTACAAACCTATCTAAAAAACGGGGAAGATATTCTTGCTGCTGTATCCCAGTACTCTGAAGTCAATCCTCATCGAATTGGGATTGCTGGAGTCTCAATAGGATGCCATACTACTATTCATCTAGCAAGTACCTACAAACCTAATAACTACTCCATCCAAGCTATCTCAGTCTGGGCTCCTGTTGCTGACGGAATTATTCTCCTTAAAGAGATTTGTGCAACGATAGGTTTATCCACTTTAGCAGATTCATCGGCATCTGAAAGTGTTGGCTCGGCTTTTGGTTTCAAAGATCTTCCTATTAGGCTTTGTCGAGAAGACATAAGTTTCTTCTTAGGTATTCAAGATCATGTTCTCGTGCTCTCTCTACCTCGACGAATCCCGATTCTCCATCAACAAGGAACAGAAGATTGTGTTGTTTCTATGGCACATCATCGACTATTCCTAGGGTCAGCTCCCGCGCAAATGCGTTTCAGAACTTATACCGGTACTCAACACGACATAGCCACTTCTCCTCATCGCCAACAAATATTGCACGATATATTCACACATTTCAAAAAGCATCTTTAATGTATTTCTTTTGTTGGAGCAGATTAGTGCTCCAACAATTCTTTCTACACACTACAGCTTTTATATCCCTGAGATTTCTTTTAAAAAGCTTCTTGCGTATACTTCTTCTAAACGTAAGCATATTTTCTATTAACCTTCTTTCCAGGAGTAAGAAGGTTTCTTAAAAAGGAACGTTTTTGGCTCAAGAGGATAACAATGATTGATGTTTTAATTATGGGAGCCAATCCTTCGGGACTCATTCTTGCTAGCATCTTAAAGCAACATGGGGCTCGTATTAAAGTAATAGACTCTCGCGATAGCGTAACATCTCCCTTACCCCTGCCTTTGCATACCCTCCCCTTAGTTTTAGCTTCTTCTTCTTTAGAACTTCTCGACAATATGAATCTTTTGGGAGATTTATTGAATAAAGGACGTAAAATCTTTGGAGCTCGTTATCACTGGAAACAACGTTCTGTTCTTTTTAAATTCGATCAATCTTCTGCTTCTCGTTATCCTTTCTCCCTTCTTATTTCTTATGAAGATTTGGTTTCCCATTTGCTCCAAGAATTCGAAAAACGAGGAGGTGTAGTTAACTGGGCAACTCGACCTGTTACTCAAGTGGAACAGAATCTGTTCATAGAAAGCACAAAAAGCTCAACACAAGTTTACGAAGGACGCGAGATTTTTGCTCCTAAATGGATCATTGCCTGTGAAATGGATGCTGATCCAGATCTTAAAGATCTATTGAAAACACAAATCAAACCAAAAAAATTATATAAAGAAGCGCTATTTGTGGATTGCGAAGAAGGAGAGCCTTTTGAAGAAGCCCACATTCACCTCCTCCCTATTACAAAAAATTTCGTAAATTTTATTTTTTATAATCCATATAGAGGCTCTCGCCAACTATACTTAACAAACACTTCTGGGCCGCTTTCTCCTAAGTTTAAAAATAAACTGCTCTATACATATAGTCTTGCATTAGCTGAAAATTCCCTTTCTATTTCTACGACTCTCCTACAATATCCTTTTTGCCATGATCGCTATATTTTCTTAGGAAGTATCGCTAATAATTTATCTTTTTCTTATCTTTCTGGAGTGAATTCTAACATTCATGAGGCCTTTAATTTAGGATGGAAACTTCTTCCCGTACTTAAAAAAGCAGCCTCCTCGCAATTAATTTTTTCAAAAGAATTAAAAACAAGCCACGTACTCCCTCATTTTAATGAGGTTCATCAAAAAAGGGCTGTTAAGCTTCTTTTTTCAAACATGTACACTCCAGCTTTAATGTACTATTATCTTAAAAAATGCCGAAAACTCGATATAGTCGAAGGAGAATTGTACTATCCTTCTCATCGAGCATTGAAATACGAGGCCAGTGATATCATTAAAGTATCTCCTAACGACAAAGAAATCCGGGGACCTAGGCCAGGATCTCGTGCTTTAGATGTTCGGCTCGATACTGGGGATTATCTCTTAGATTCGTTGAAAAATGCCAAGCATTTACTAATTTTTTTCAAAAATCGCAACGATCTAGTCTCGGCTCTTCTTGAAGAGTATGGTGAATGGGTGGATGTTATTGCAACTGAAGATCCTAATGTTCATAAATTTTATCACGCGAACCCAGAGTCTTTATTCATCATTCGTCCGGACCGCTATATTGGATATAGAACACACTCCTTCAAGCTTCACGAGTTAATTTCTTACCTACTCCGTATCTTTGCAACAGAAAACTAAACCGTGCAGAATTATCTTTTGAACTTACGGCTGAAGAGAACTGCGAGCCTACCTTTAGTTTTTCTTGTGACTAGCAATTAAGTTCTCTTTTTGAGATTCTAATGTTCCTATCTGCATCTTTAATAATTGATATTGATGGTTCCACTCTTCTCCAAACTTCTCAAACTCGGCTTCTTTCTCTTTTAAAGCTGCCTTAGCTTTCTCAAAGCTTTCCTCTATTTTTGCATACTCCGCTCTTCGTTCCATGATACGAAGACTTTTTGCGAACCAAGAAGAGACAATCGTGTAGAGTACATACCCAGAGATTTTATTTAAGTCTTCGTCTAAAGAGGCGAACAAAGCTTTTACAGCATCTGACAAACTTTCATCAGGAATGATTTTTTGGCAAAACTCATCTAGTCTAGCCTCTACATTTCTGCATTCCACGGATTCGTTTCGTGTTTTCTGAACCCAATCTTCTAAATGCAATAAAACATCTCGACAACACTCCTGATAGCTAGATGCGATTTGCGATGTAGCTCGCTGATTATTTAGAATTTGCTGCTGTACACAAATATCAAACTCTCCACCTTTAAAAGGTAATCTGAGATCAGGACGAAGATCTTCTCGAGCTTTAAGGAATCGTCTTAAAGTTTTATACGTATTGCTGTAATCTTCAGGAGAAAGCTGCGAAGGATCCTGTTGTAAGCGTTTATACAAATGTTTAAGCTCTGCACAAGCTTCCCGAGTGACTCTCCATCCTGCTCCAAGAACAAACCGTAAAAGAGGGATATTTTCTTCTTTATCATAAGAAGCAAAAAGGCTTTCACCATATTGCAAAAGCTGTTGCGGATTCCGAATCACACTTGTACCTAAAACCCGCCCCTGCTCAGTGTAATATATGCCTTGCTCGGTATTACCCAAACACATATCCAGCTCTAATAAATCTTTTACTTCCTGTAAGTTCCCCTCTTCAGCAAGTTTACTGAACATGGCTTGCATATTTCGATGGGCCTTGTTGCTTTCCTCTACATTTCGGTCCTCGTAAGCTTTTGTCAATTGACGATCAAGATCCAAAAGAGCTCTCACTTTTGTAGAGAGCTCTTCTCGAGAGACTTTCTTAGCAAGCACCCCCTCTTTTCTTACAACTATCTTTTTCAGGCGACTAATAATCTCATTATAAAGAGACTCTTTTTTATCAATATTCACCATACCTTTACGCTTCTGAGTCAATAAGGACTCCAAAGATTTTGCTTTGCGTTGTTCAGCTAAAAACCTCATATTCATAGATTCAAACTGTAAGCAAGCCGCATGATACTCATCTTGTCGTGCCTCTATAGCAGCGACCTCCCTCTCCAAAGAAGAAGAAGTTTTTTCAGTAGTAGATTTCTTTAGAGAAGCCTTAGTTGCTTTTTTGGAGAAAAGCGATTGATATTCTTTTGGAAGTTGTTGAAACGCCTTATCAAGAGCTTTAGCGTCTGCTCGTAAAGCTTTCACAGTGCTCTGTAAAGTTTCTTGTTTTTGTTCTTCTGGAAGCTTCTGAGCTGCTAGTAAAGCTGCCTCTGCTACCCGAAATTCTATCAATCCATCCAACCCATAAATATTTCGTAGCTTCTCTAGCTTTTTAATATCTTGAACATCCTGCTGAGGATACGGAAGCTTCCTGTTGTCTGAAGCTAGTTGTTTGGCGAGAGAGGCTACTTCTAACTTCCAATTTCTTTGATTTATCCAGGTAGACAGTAGGGAAGGGATCACTTCCACTCCTAAAGCCAAAACACAGAAAACAATTGGAAGCCATGTTAACTGTACAGAGAACAGAGCTATCGCAAGGCAGGAAAAAGCAATAGAAAGTACTGCTCCAATAATAGCTTTAGTAATCATAGAATTTCTCAAAGATGCCCGAAGATCTTTGATCAATTTTGTGAAAGCGTTCAGCGTACGGTTAGCCTTCGCTCGCGCTACCCCATTGACTCGTTGATAAGAAGCCTGTGCTATTCCCTCAGCTGCAGAAACCGCAGAGGAGGTATCAGATTTTTCTAAGACAGGTAAAGTTTCAGTACTTAATTCTTCTAACCGATCTAATAATCCAGTCATAGAGTCTGGTGTGAAAGACGATAGCATCAAGGCAAGACCACCCGCTCTCTTGATTAATTGCTGCATAGTGTTAGTTGTTATGTTCCCATTTTGAGATTTTTCTAAACAATCCTCAAAACTATTGATTTCCCCTAAAAGCCTTGAAAGATGTTCATATCCATGAGAAACCATCTCTAAAGTTGTTTCTTTCGAAGAAATTGTGTTTTCTAAACGATTCGTTGTGGCTAAATCTTCTAATGCAGCCCCTTTTTCCAAGATTTTTTTCTGCAAACTAACTGGGCTAGAAAGCATTGTGTTGAGCAATAACCGCTGCCCGCTCATTCCTTCTTCATAAATCGGAAGAGAAATTTGTTCCAACTGACCTTGTATGTTCGACAATTCTGAAACTAAACTGTTAAATTCTTCCCTTACAGATGCTAATTCTTTTGAATCTTCTATTTTCCCTATATTCCCTAAATCTGCGTGTAAAGCGTGCTCACAATCATCAAGATATTGAACCGCAGTTCCTAATAAAGAACATGAATCTACAACACCCCTGCATTTGCTTAAAAGCTTACCAGTTTCATTGGTAAAGTCTGTTGATACAATAAGATTCAATTTCGTTTCTTTAAAAACACCATAGCGATCCCTCCACTCAGCCAAACGAGTCTGAATTCCTTGAAGCACGGCCGCGAATTTTTGTTTTTGCTCTAACGAATCCTGAGGAGATAGGTGAACTGCTGAAGCCCCCCATTTAGGATTGCTAATAAAAGCCTGTAATTTTTCTGCTGTGGATAACAATTTATGGAAGCGATGCTCTGGATGAGATTTCATCACCTGCCCGAGTTCTTTATGCAAAGCCTGACCACTGCGAACGACTTTACAAATATTATCAATGTGGGTAGTCATCCTTCCTTTCGAAAACTTATTTCCTCCTAAAGGTACTACAGCTTGAAGTAGCCTTTGATAAACGCTCTTTTCTATATTTTGCATAGAAGTTGTAGGAAAAACTTCCAAATGCCCTTCTAAAAGAGAAACGACAAAATCTGCACAAGAACAGATGCTCTCATATACTGCAGCAAATTCTTCCTCTTTTAAAGACGACTCTTCTTTTGCGAAAAGTTTCTGTAAATCTCCGCGTAGATACTTATTGGTTACTGTACGCAAACCTCTCTGTATCGATGGAGAGATCCCTTCCTCGATACAAATTTCGTGCATAAGCTGCTCAATATTTCGATATACCTCCCATAAAGAATCTACTTGAGTCTTGTGCTGGGGTAGTTGCTTGATTTGATCTCTCCAATTTCTAACCTTACCTAGAACTGGAACTAACCACATTTGCTCAACAGCAGACTGGACTTTTGTATGATGTTTACTAGCAATTTCCAAAAGATTCTGCCCATCAACGAGAAAATCTTGCGCAGATGAAGAAAGATTTGCCCCACACCAATCAGCCATTAAAGGACTATTCAAAAAGCGCATTTGGTATCGCTGAACAGTTTCCCGAGCTTCTTTCCCAACACAAGCTCCCCAAGCCAACATATTCAACAAAGATCTAGTAATATCCATCAAAGATGCTTTGTCTTTTGCTGCAGAAACGTCCACTCCGCCAACAAGTAAAGCCTGTTCAGATACCAACTCCAAATCTGCAGAAGTTTTCTTTCCAGCAATTATCTCATCTTTAACAGATTTCACCTGTTGAGCAACCGCCCTCCAAAAAGTATCTTGAACAGAAGGAATTCCAATAGCTGCATCTACCTGATAACGCTGATGAGCTAACCCCGCGAAATCATATTTTTTATCCGCAGACAAAGGATGATTAGGAGCTCGCTCTTCAGGGAATACTCCATGCAACTTCTCTTCTGCTTTTCGAAGACAAATATTGTAACGACTTAGAAGACTTCCATCTATAGAATCTTTATTAGAAAGCAAATAGCAATAATAAAGATGAAGAGCTCGATACTCTTGCCGGATTTGCTGACACCTTTTCTGTAAACAGCCTTTAGCAATACTTAAAACAATTCCCGCTCCTATACAAGCTACTATAGGAATCCATAAAGGTACACCAAGCAGCATACATATGGGAACCGCAAAGAAAATAGCCATCCCAATTATCGTTAAGATTTTGAGAGCAATTTCATATATTCGAAGCTTTTTCAGATCCGTATTCTTAGCACCTTCCATACTTTTCTCTACGACATCAATTAAATCTTGTCGTGTAGAAAAATTTGAGCTTAGCCCTCGAACTTCTGGACTCAAAGGCTGAGGAGCAACTGAATCTGCTTGGGTAAACTGCTGATTTAAGACGTTTAGACGCCCTTTCGAGGAAAGGTCAGGACTTGAGGATGGGGATGCAGCCGGATTTGTCATAATTTCCTAAAAAATTACTTTTAAAGGAAGAATTATACTCCATTTTTACATATAAGTTCAAAAATTTTAGATTTATACTCACCCCCTTCTCTTATTCTTTTAGTAAAGATCTTTTTGATTAAAAAAACTTAATAAATCGTGTTCTTTTAAAATGCGAATTCCTAATTCTTGTGCTTTTTTTAACTTGGCCCCAGCTCCGCTCCCCACTACAATTGCATCAGTATTTTTTGAAACGGAAGAGCTTACTTTTCCTCCTAAAAAGCGAATTCGCTCCTCGAGCTGAGATCGCGTTATTTCTTGAAAAGTACCTGTAAGAACAATCGTTTTCCCATATAATGGCGCTTCCTCCCTATTAGCCTGCTTAGGAAGAACACGAACCCCTAACTCTTGCATATGACGAATTTCTTCCAAATTCTCGGGTTTAGAGAAAAACTCTAATATTGATGCAGCAACCTTTGAGCCAATTCCTTCTACGGAAAGCAGCTCATCCAACGAGGCTTTCATCACACTATCTAAGGTTTCAAAATGATCCGCTAAAGCTAAAGCTCCTGAACTTCCTACAAAAGGGATCGAGAGAGCAGTTAAAAAACGGTCCAAAGTCACATCTTTAGCTTTAGCAATGCTCGATAGAAGATTGTGTACAGAGCGACTCTTAAATCCAGGAATCAGTTTTAATTTTTCTTCTGTAAGAGCAAATATATCCGAATAGGAGCGAATCAATCCCATTTCAAATAGTTTAAGTACTACCTTTTCTCCCAAATGGTCGATATTTAAAGCACTCTTACTAGCAAAAAAACATATCTTTTCAAGTAGTCCTCCTGAACATAAGGAATTCACGCAGCGAACAAAAATTTTTTCCTTAATAACAGGCTGGCAACATACTGGACATAAAGAGGGCATTTTCCAAGGAGTACTGGCAGGAGAACGTTTGGCCAAATTAATCCCAACAATTTTTGGAATAACTTCACCACCTTTTTCTACATAAACTGAATCTCCTATACGAATATCTTTTTTCTCAATCTCATCTTCATTGTATAAGGAAGCTCTGGATATTCGACTTCCGGATAAAAAAACTGGATCTAATTCAGCAACGGGCGTAAGAATTCCCGTTTTCCCTACTTGTACAACAATATCTTTTAAAATTGTTTCTGCCCTTTCTGGAGCATATTTGTAAGCTATTGCCCAACGATAATGTTTGCTAGTTAACCCTAAAAGCTTTTGATTTGCTGTATTATCTACTTTAATGACCACTCCATCTATGGCCATGGGAAGTTTCGATCGTATTTTTTCTATTTCTTGAATACGTTCTATCACTTCTGTTTTAGTACGACACTGTTTAGGCATGCCTGCAACAGGGAATCCCCATTTAGCACACAGCTGAAGATTTTCAAAATGAGAAGATTTTTCCCAATCTGCTATCAACCCATAAATAGATAAATCTAATTTCCTTTTAGCAGCTTCTTTAAAAGACAAAAGTTTAAGAGTCCCTCCAGCAGCATTACGAGGATTCGCAAATTCTACCTTCCCTTGTGCCCTCTGAGAAGAGTTTAACTCTTCAAATGCCTGATATGAAAGAAAAACTTCTCCTCGAACTTCAACCTCCGAAGGAGCAGTTTGAGGAAGTATCATAGGCAAAGAGTGTATTGTACTTACATTAGCGGTAATGTCTTCTCCATTTACCCCATCCCCACGACTCAAAGCTTGAACAAAAGACCTATTTTCATATCGAATAGCTACAGCAATTCCATCGATTTTCAACTCTAATGAATATTCTGGAGAGTAGCCGAGCAATTTTTCTGTCCGAGAAAAAAATTCTTCTAATTCTGCAAAAGAGTAGGCGTTCGCAATAGATAGCATGGGTCGAGAGTGCGCGACCACAGAAAACTGTCCTGAAGGACAATCACCTAGATACATTGTTGGTGACCAAGAAACTTTCCATTCTGGATGCAAAGCTTCTATTTCTTGAAGCTCTCGCATCTTCATGTCATAACTATAATCAGAAATCGTTGGTTGATTTAATACATAGTAATGTCGATCATGCTCCACCAATTCTTTGCATAAAGCAATATAATAATCCTGAGAAGCAGATTTCATAATAAGCCCTTTATTTTATACATCTTTCGCACAACGAAACCCGTAGGTACTATTAATCGCTCCTGGATTATTTCGATGGCGATGTGCACAACGCAGATCTTCTTTTAAACTTTTCCAACAACCTCCTCGCAAAACACGATAAACCCCTTGAGGAGGTCCTAAAGGAGAATCTGGCTCTAAAGCCGAACTTTCATAAAAATCGTAGCTATACCAATCTTGACACCATTCATATACATTACCAGCCATATCATAAAGGCCTAGTATGCTAGAAGGATAGCTCATCACGGCTGTTGTGTCTGAACTAAAAAAATTCGCCTTACTTTTGTCTATCTCTTCCCCAGTAGGATATCGTAATCCTAGCAATCCTCCTGAAGCGGCTACCTCCCATTCTGCTTCAGAAGGTAATCGCTTACCTATCCAACTCGCATAAGAAGAAGCCCCATACCAAGTAACCCCTACAACAGGATGTTTCGCATACCCCGGCTCAATAATTAATCTCCCTGAACGTCTCTGAATTCTAGAATCCTTTAAGCGAATAAGTTCATTGTAATGTTGATCTTGCTCACCCCCAATAAAATCCAAAAATCGAACAAATTGCTCATTGGTCACAGGATGAATATCTAAGAAAAAACCTGGAAGCGTTACGCAGTGAACAGGTAATTCATCACGCTGGCCATCTCCGCTCCCACGAGAAAAATCCCCTCCTTCTATAAATACCATTTCTGTGGGCAATGGGAGAGGTTTCACCTCCTCTCTTTCCGCCTCTACATAACGACTGACAACAGGCTCCCTAACTAATAAAGACTGCAAAGGATTGGAGCCTCCTTCTCCATTTTCTAGATCTCCTTCTGCATGAACAGAAGTAACCATAGCTTCATCAATAGATTTCGCCTCTACTAATACAAAAGCTTGATGTTCTTCTTTCACTTCACACAACTTCTCTCCTTCTCGAGTAAAAACTGAAAGAGCATTATCTTCTGAAGTATCTTTTTCCAATTCCATTTTACGCAAAGGTTCATAACAATGATCCATGACCGATTGCAATTGCTCTCCCATTGTTTTTTTCTTCAGAGCCTCTTTCAGCCGTTTTGGACGAAATTCTTCCTTTTGTTGTAAACAACTCAAAATAAACCCGTCCCAATCATAAATACTATCAGGTACGTAAAGAGAAGGCTTCGGAAAAGCTCCCCAAGGAAGGGATCCGACTAATAAATAATATGCCAAAACTCCAACAGAATAAGCATCCACCGCACGATAATGAACATCCTTATCTTCAGGAGCTTCGAACATAAGTAGCTCACGAATACTTTCTATGCTTTGCTTCGTATTCCCCTGTACAATTGTTGAAAACATGCGTTCTTTAAGAAGAGCTGCAAACCCTACTTCTGGGAGATAGATACTAGTTCCTCCATTAGTAAAAGAAACATGAACAGAGTGCAAATTAAGGTATCCATGCCCTAACCCCATGTCATGCACTAACTCGAGCACTTCACAAAGCTGATGCACTAACTGTAAAACCTCTTCTTCTGATAATTTTCTTCCCAATAAATATTGGGCTAGTGAAACTGTTCCACTATTTTCTTCTGTAACAACAAAATACCGATTGTTCTCTTGTGAAACATTTTCTATGGCTACCAAACTAGGATGACGGATGGAAGCTAATTGAACAATCACTTCTTGAAAAACTTTCATAAAATCTCTTGAAGAAGAAAGTTCTTCCGGCAATATCTTGAGAACATAACGTTTTTTAATAAACCGATGTTCTGCGAGCACATCCCGACTCCACAGTCCTGATCCAAGTTCTGCGATAACTTTATAGTCTCCCCAATATTCAACTGCGGCGCGCTCTTCCATTTTTTGGGACCCCTATACTCTTGTTACGAAGTTTTTTTGCTTGAGCCTATTAGACAGTCTGCTTTTCCCAGTACTATACTGGTAGTCTTGCGATACGTCCACAACAAAAGATCTCTTATTTTAATAAAGGAACCGCTTAGCTTAATAAGTAAGCTAAGCGGCACGGATAGAAATATTTTTAAGGAACTACAGGCAAACGCACAACGCTCCAGGATAGAGAAGAAACTCGGAAATTCCGCTCTCCAACAATTAACTGAAAAAATCCATTTGAAGTCGCATAATACGTAGCCGCACACCAAAACATAGGTACAGTTGTATACCAGGTAGACCCCAGACAATTGGATATTCCCAACAAACTTCGGACTGCTTTACCTGCTGCATCATATGCATTAGCATATAACATAACACGGCCTCCAACTCCGTTATCTAGCCAGTCTCCGTTTTTCCTCATGAAGACAGATAGACGGAATAGAACAGGGGCTTCTGAAGAAGCTGAGAAAAACAACTTCCCTCGATTATTAGGATCTAAAGAAACTGCATTATCTGTAGTATCTTGAATTTGCTCATTGTAAGCATTCCAAAGAACTTCAGCTCCCCATCCTCCAGTATCTCCTGAGCCCACATGCCCACCAGAAGTAGCTGAGCGCATGCTGATTTTTGGCTCACCTCTCTTATACAATCCATAAGGAACATACTGTTTCCCCTGACGGGAATTAATATCTCTGAAATCTACCTTGGTATTATTGCTATATTCCTGATAGTTCACTGTATTATTTGCTAAATTAACTCGACCACTGAACGAAATATTGGAAGTGGGATTTGTAATTATAAATTTTTTATTAGCAAAAAGATCTTGTTTACATTCAAGATTAGCTGTGCTGCTCAGTAAGTCTTGTTTAACTATAACATTGTTAGCCGTTACAGCTTCGGAAATGGTTACTGCGTTCTCTTTCTTTCCCTCACTCAAATTAGTTGTTGATATATTCAAGCGAACAAATGTTGGGAAAGAAACATCTACATGATTATTAGAAGTTGTCATTAGTCCTCCTCCGTATAAGATGAGCTAAAGGGGAACCAAATTACGTTAATCATTGTGTACGCTATGCGAATACTTATCTTCGTAATAACTTGTATGAAGGGAAGTTCACCTCTAATTGAAGGAATAGAAAAGATGGAGTACAATGAAGTATTTGTCGTATTTCCTTCCGAAAATCCTCGTGTATCCCCCGTACATAGATTCGTATAATCATAGGCAGAAGTATACAATCTTAAAAAAATTGTAGGGTCATCGTTCCCTGCGTGATAGCCTCCACTTCGAAATACTTGAAAAGCAACCTGATAAATCCCCGGGCTTTTCAAGTAAAGTTTTTTCATATCATTGTCTTTCCAATAGAACCTGTTTCGATACATTGGAGTAAAAGACTCCGTATCCTCACTTGTATTCAATCGTAGATCAAGAACACTACCTCCTTGTAACCCTGCACCGTTACGATGGGTAGTACAATTGTATGCTTGAGTAGATCTCTCCCGGTAATAATCAAAAGTTATTGCATCTCGTGCAGACTTAGGATCACTTAAGTTTGTAAGTTGAGGAACTTGGTTTTGGTTACACTTAATATTAAAATCCCCTTTTAATACTGTTTCTCCCAGGGATGTTCTTCCTCCCTTAACGTTACCTCCAACAAACAAATCAACATCTGCTTGTATTTTCGATCCTGTAATATTGAGATCTCTTCCTGTTAAAGTTTCATCAATAGTTGTATCGCCTTCCACATTGAGTGTTGCATTATTCAACCATAAATTTTGATCTTTAACTCCAGTTCCTTCATTGTCACTTAATCCCGGAATAGGAGCTGGTCCTTTAAATACTGTTTTCTTCACAATTAACCTCCCATCTCCGGATACACAAGAATTCCAAAGTAGAATGTAGATAATGATGAATGGTCATTTCCATTTTTATAACGAACCTCTAGAAGAGTTTTCATGATATCTGTGTTATCTTTAGTAAATGGTCCATCTGGATTGGTAATATCATTTCTTACATGAATAGCTGTTCCAACTGCTGTGGACGCATAATATCCTCCTCTACTGAATGTCGAGCTTTCGCTATACTCCTTCCCAGAAGGGATTCCTAAACAATAATCCCCCCCGTATCCATTATTCCATCCCCAACGTTTCCCCACGCCTACGTTGATAATGTACACTCCTTTTGCAAGAAGTTGTAAACCACTAGTTCCATTAGGATCTATTTTAAAATATTCTGTTCCATTTTCCGTTGAT